>NZ_JBQSWK010000010.1:0-124024 GCF_052377065.1 Brachybacterium sp. AOP42-C2-15 | reverse complement strand
TTCGGCGCCCCAACACCCCCCACGGCGCAACGGTCGACAGCGTCGGGATCAGGCGCTCGCGCCCTCCGCAAAGCTCGCATCGACGATCCCGGCCACGTCGAGCGGCTCGGTGTAGGTGATCTGCTCCGCCTGGATCCACGCCGCCTGCATCGCCTCGAGCTGTTCGGGCTGCGGGGCGAGGTCGGGCAGGTAGGTGTACATCGGCGAGGCCTTGAGCACGTCGATCTCCTGGCCGAGGGTGTCGGCGAGGATCTGGTAGACCTCATCGGTCTGCACGCCGTCCTCCGAGAGCTCCTGGGCACCCTTGGCCAGCGCGGTGAAGAAGCCCTGGGCGAGCTCCGCGCCCACGAAGGTCTCCGAGTAGATCACGCCGGTGCCGGTGGTGCCCTGCTTGGGGACAGCGATCGGGGAGGCCACGCCCGCCTCCTCCATCGAGGTGGAGAAGGGCGCCGAGGGGGTCGCCGCGTCGATCGAGCCGTTGGTGATGGCGGGCTCCTGATCGGGGGTGGAGAGGTTGGAGATCTCCACGTCGGCCAGGGTCAGGCCGCCCTCCTCGAGCATGGCCGCGAGCAGGTAGCCGCCGGTCGCGCCGGGGCCGCCGGCGACGCCGATGGTGCGACCCTTGAGATCCGCGACGGAGGTGACCGAGCCGTCGTCGATGAGCTCCTGGCGGACCTCGAGAGCGGTGGGCGAGTTCTCGGGGTCGCCCGGAGAGATGCCCATCGAGCCGACGACCTTGAAGGCGAGTCCCTGCTCGAGCGCGTTGAACATGCCGGCGCTGACGCCCGCGACCATCACGTCGAGCTGGTTGTTCGAGAGCATCGGAATGCCGTCCTGCCCGGACTTCAGCGGGGTGAGCTCGAGGGTGATGCCCTCCTCCTCGAAGTAGCCCATCGCGTCAGCCACGTACAGCGGGGCGAACAGCGCCGAGGGCAGGTGGCCCACGCGCACGGCGCCGGAGCCGGAGCCGGCCTCGCCGCCGGCAGCGGGATCCTCACCGGTGACGGCGGAGCCGCAGGCGGCCAGGGCCCCTCCCACGGCGGTCGCGGAGGCGAGGGAGAGAAGGGTACGACGACGCATGACGTGCTCCTATGCAGGGGTCTTCGGGTGAGGTCTTCGGGTGGCTCTTCCGGTGAGGTCCTCGGAAGCGCGGGGTCTTCGGGTGTGCGGGATCTTCGGGTGGGGTGCCGCTCAGCGCTCGCGGCGCCAGGGCAGCAGCAGCTTCTCGGAACGACTGAGCACGGTGGTGACGGTCGCGCCGATGACGCCGATGACCACCAGGCCCACGTAGAGCTTCTCGGGGATGAACAGCTGCCAGGAGTTCCAGATCAGGTAGCCGAGCCCGGTGGTGGTCGCGCCCGTGAACTCGACCGCGGTGACCACCACCACGGCGGTGCCGGTGGCGGTCTTCAGCCCGGAGAACACGAAGGGCATCGCGCCGGGCAGGACCACGAAGCGGAACCGGTCGAAGCCCCGCGCGCCATAGGCGGCACCCGCCTCGAGCAGCTTGCGGTCGATCGCCCACACGCCGGAGACGGTGTTGATCTGCATGATGAAGAAGGTGGTGATGAAGACCGCGATGATCTTCGGCGTCTCGGTGGGGCCGAAGATCATCAGCAGGATCGGGAAGATCGCGATCTTCGGCAGCGGGTAGAGGGCCGAGAAGAGCGGGCCGAGCGCGGCGTTCAGCGCGCGTGAAGAGCCCATCAGCAGGCCCACCACGATCCCGGCGAGCGCCCCGAGACCACCGCCCACGAACAGTCGCATCAGGGTGGGGGCGGTGTGCATCCACAGCTCGCCGTCGAGGAGCATCTCGTACCCGGCGGTGACGATCTGCGTGGGCGGCGGGAAGAAGCGCGGGTCGATGACCTGGCCGCGCGCGCTGAGCTCCCACAGCACCAGCAGCAGGATCGGAGTGATGATCGACAGCACCAGATCACGGGTGGCCAGGGTGCGCTCGCGGGCGCGCTGCGCCGTGGCGGCGACCAGGGTGCGCTGCTCTCGATCGCCGCGCACAGGGGTATCGGTGGCGCTCATGCGGTCTCCTCGGCGGTGCGCGCATCCTCGCGCAGCAGGTTCCAGATGCGGGAGCGCAGCTCGCTGAACTCGGGGCTGCGCTCGATGTCGAAGGAGCGGGGGCGATCGAAGGGGACGGTGATGTCCTCGCGCAGGGTGCCGGGACGGCCGGACATCACGATCACGCGGTCGGAGAGGATGATCGCCTCATCGATGTCATGCGTGACCATCAGGACCGTCTTGCGCTCCTGCTCCCACAGGGCGATGAGCTCCTCCTGCATGAGCATGCGGGTCTGGGCGTCGAGCGCACCGAGCGGCTCATCCATCAGCAGCAGCGGGGAGCCGGTGGCGAAGGCCCTGGCGATCGCGACGCGCTGGCGCATGCCACCGGAGAGCTGGTGGGGGTAGGCGTCGGCGAAGTCGTCCAGCCGCACCCTGCTGAGCCAGTCGCGGGCGATGCCGGTGCGCTCCGCCTTGCCGATCCCGCTCATCCGCAGGCCGAATCCGATGTTGTCCAGCACCGTCATCCAGGGGAAGACGCCGTGCTCCTGGAACACGAACGCCGCAGGGATCCGCTGCCCTTCATCGGGCATCGTCACCGTGCCCACGGTGCGCTCCTCGAGCCCGCCGAGGATCCGCAGGAAGGTGGACTTCCCGCAGCCGGAGGGGCCGACGATGCAGGTGAAGGACCCCGGGTCGAGGGTCAGCGAGAAGTCCTCGAGGGCCCACACCGGATCCTGCCCGGAGAAGAAGACCTTCGAGACGTCCTCGGCGACCACGGCCGATGACGGCAAGCGTGCATTCATGACTGCTCCTCGACCTGCTCGATATCGGCGCCAGTGTAGTAGCGGCGTTCGAATGGCGAGATTCCAAGCCCACAGGCTGGACAGATCGTCCGAGCTCCTGTGGCACGATCGAACAGCCCGCCTCGACCGACGGCGACGTCGCGGAGCTGAAAGTCACCAGGAAGCGATCCGGTCCTCCAGATCAGACGATCGGATCAGGCTGTCCTCCCGCGGCCCGCTTCCGCCGCGCCCGGAAGAAGTCCCGCAGCAGGTCCCCGCATTCCTGGCCGCGCACCCCGGTGGTGAGCTCGACCCGATGGTTCAGCCGAGGCTCGCGCACCAGGTCATAGAGGGACCCGGCCGCGCCCGCCTTGGGATCCATGGCGCCGACCACCACTCGGTGCGTCCGGGCCAGCACGATCGCCCCGGCGCACATGGTGCACGGCTCGAGGGTGACCACGAGCGTGCAGCCGGTGAGGTTCCAGCGGCCGGTCACTTCTGCCGCGCGGCGCAGCGCGAGGATCTCGGCGTGGGCGGTGGGGTCCTCGTCGGCCTCGCGGCGGTTGCCGGCGGTGGCGAGCACCTCGCCGTCGGGGCCGACGACGACGGCGCCGATCGGGACGTCGGCCGGTTCGCGGTCGGCGGCCGCTCGGGCCTCGTCGATCGCCAGGCCCATCAGCTCGTCATCGGTCATGGGTCCATTGTCGCGCGCGCCTCAGGGACGCTCGCCCACCACCCGGTAGCGGGCCTCGAGGAAGGCTCCGTTGGTGCCGTGCTCGAGCAGCTCCAGGTCGAACGCGCCGTCCAGCAGCGGCTTCCCGGATCCGAGAGTCACCGGCGCGATCGAGACCAGCACCTCGTCGAGCAGCCCGGTCCGCGCGAACTCGGCGGCCAGAGAACCTCCCCCGACGATCCACACGGCGCCGTCCCCGGCGGCGGCCGCGATCCGCTCATGGTGTGACTGCGGGCTGCCCGAGACGATGCGGACCGTCTCCGCGGCGGGCTCGAGGTCGCGATGGGAGAAGACGAAGGTCGGCTTGTCGTACGGCCAGCCGTCGGTGTCCGCGAACTGCTCGGCGGGGTGGTCCAGGATCCACTGATAAGTGCTCCGCCCCATCACCAGCGCGCCCACCCGGGCGTAGAAGGTGTCGTAGTCCAGCAGGCTCCCCTGCTCGAGGGGCTGGGAGAGCAGCCAGTCGAGTCCGTCGTGCTCATCGGCGAGGAATCCGTCGAGGGTGACCGCGGTGTAGTAGAGGTGCTCGGGTCGGGTCATGGGGACGAGTATCCCTGCCCGGCGCTCCCGGGGGCTGGCCGTCGTCCGGGTTCTCGACCTCGTGGTTCCGCACCAGTTCGTCACGAGGAGGCCTGGCTCACCCCTCTCGCGGGGGCGGAACGCGCATGCGCGCCGCGGCGCTCCGGTAGATTCGCCTCATGCGCGTTCTCGAGATCGACCATCCGCTCGTCGCCCACAAGCTGTCGGTGCTGCGCAATCGCGCCACCCACTCCTCCGTGTTCCGGCAGCTCGCCGATGAGCTGGTGACCCTGCTCGCCTATGAGGCGACCCGGAACGTCGCCGTCGCCCCGGTGCAGATCGAGACCCCGGTGACCACGATGACCGGCACCCGGCTCACCAACCCCAAGCCGATGGTGGTGCCGATCCTGCGCGCCGGCCTCGGCATGCTCGACGGCCTCACCCGCCTGCTCCCCACCGCCGAGGTGGGCTTCCTCGGCATGCTGCGCAACGACGAGACCCTCGAGGTCACCACGTACGCGAACCGTCTGCCCGACGACCTCACCGGGCGCCAGTGCTTCGTGCTGGACCCGATGCTCGCCACCGGCCATACCCTCATCGCCACCTGCGAGTACCTCCACGAGCGCGGCGCCCGCGACATCACCTGCGTGACCCTGCTGGCCGCCCCCGAAGGGCTCAAGGCGATGGAGGAGCAGATCGATCCCTCGATCGACCTCACCATCGTCACCGCCGCCATCGATGAGAAGCTCGACGAGAAGGGCTACATCGTGCCGGGCCTCGGCGATGCGGGAGACCGCCTCTTCGGCGTCGTCGACTGACCTCACCGCCCCGCAGCACGTCGCACGATCTGCGCGCCCCCGCCCTCCGGTGGGGGCGCGCAGTGCGTCGGGGCGTTCCGGCGCCCGAGCATGCAGGGGACGCCTGCGCAGCACCTCTCCCACTATGGGCCTGTTTGCCCACGGACGCCCCCGCGCGTCGCGCGCTTCCGTGGCCACCGGTGGCGGCAGGTGACGTCGCATGACGGCAGGTGACGGCGGGTGACGCCGTGTGACGTCCCGCGGCGACGCCGTTCCACACTGTGAACACCCTCTTGCTCTCCGGGGTGGGGCGGGGCATGCTCCTCCTATGACCTCGATCGCCGCATTCCGCGAGACCACCCACCGGGTGGTCAGCTCCGCGATGCGCTCGATGATGTTCATGATGATGATGCCGATGATGCATCGTCAGCCGAGCCTCTAGAGCTCAAGACACCTCCAGGGTCGGCTGACAGGAGCCGGCCGGAAGGCGCGGGCTCCAGGTGCTACCGGGAGCACACCCCCTGAACGATCCGCCTGAGGGCGTCGATCTCCAGGGATCCCGGGTCCACCAGCCGCCGCGCTCACCGCGCCGCACCTCGGAGAACTCGCATCATGACCATCACCCTGGATCGCCCCACTCACCACACCGACCTCCGCTTCGCCGCCCCGCGCCCCCTGTACCGGGTCGGTGGCACCGCCCCGCGCCCCAGGGCCGCGGAGGATGCGGTCACCATCACCGTGTCCGTCACCCTGCCCGCAGGCACCGGCGACGTCGAGACCGCCCTGATCGCCGATGAGCTGCGCACCCGGGCTCAGCGCCTGGTCGCAGCCCGCGACGGTCGCACCACCGTCGCGGTGAACAGCCCGAACTCCTTCGCCGCTGCGGGCCGTACGGGCTCCCGCGCGCTGCCGCCCCGCAGCCAGGGGGTCGCCGCGGTCAGCCCGCTGCGTCCGCGCCGCACGGGCATCGTCTCGCCGAACGCTCCCGCCCGCCGGGATGCCGAGGCGGTGCGTCGGCGCACCCTGCAGGCCACCGCGGTCAGCCCGTTGAGCCCCTCGGCCGCGCCGGAGGACAGCCTGGTGATCGACCTGTTCGGGCGCCGGGTGCGGATCGACGGCCACGACGTGGACTTCACGTACAAGGAGTTCGAGCTGCTGGCCCAGCTCGCGCAGAACGCCCGCCGCACCATCTCCCGCACGGAGCTCATGGAGACGGTCTGGGTCGATGCCCCCGAGGAGACCGGCGAGCGCACGGTCGACGTGCATGTACGTCGGGTGCGCACCAAGCTCGGCCGCTACCGTCGCCTGATCTCGACGGTCCGCGGAGCCGGCTACCGGCTCGATCCGGGCAGCGACGTCGCGATCCTCGGCTGAGCGACGTATTGCGAGCTTGCGAGCGATAGGAGCCAGCCAACAGGCGCAGCCTGAGCGACGCATTGCGAGCTCGCGAGCGACAGGAGCCAGCCAACAGGCGCAGCCTGAGCGACGCATTGCGAGCTCGCGAGCGACAGGAGCGCAGCCACCAGGCGCAGCCTGAGCAGTCGCCTGACGATTTCGGTCGCGTCCGAGCCACACCTGCACCGATTGTGGCTCGGACGCGACCGGGATCCGCGGTGAGCGCGACACGAGATCCGCGGCGAGCTCCACAGCAGACTGGGCGCTGGGCAGGATATGAGAAGGGCATCTGCGGCACAGGCTGGGTCTGACGCAAAAAGCGACGAGCGGCCCGGAGCACTCAACCGACAATGTCGGGGGCTCGCGGACCGCTCGTCAGGCCTGTCGTCCGTCAGGGGTGGGTGCGGGCGAACAGGCGGACGGGCTGCCATAGGTGGGGGAACCTGGCATTGATGCCCGTCTGGCCGCTCCCCATGAGGGGGGTCTTGAGGAACGGCACATCTATAAAATTTTCAACGTCTTCCGACTCTCGGAAGAGTATCAGCCGAATCGGGGATGGGCGCCACCCCCTGGCCGCCGAGCGGGAGCCCTTCCTGGCGTTCCCGTCGTGCTCCTGAGCATAGGCCTTCAAGCGGCCTCTGCAAACGCGGCAGCACTGAGTGTTCTTGCAGGTGACATGCAGGTTCGGCAAAGGTATTCCTCGGTGTCCCGCGCTTCAAGGGCGCGTCATGAACCGGGCAAATCGCCAGGCTGGAGGACGGTTCCCCGCCACCTCACGAAGTGCTGCAGACCACGCGCCCGAGGCCTGAACGGATGGTCGACACCCGGGGAGTTCCCAGCTTCAGGAGCGTCCTCACGGGCCGGTCAGGCAAAGTGTGAGGACGGTCGCATCATCGTGCAGCTTCCGGGGACGGCGAGCCGGGGCCAGCCCCGCTTCTGCGGCGCGCAGCTGGCGCAGCAGCGCCTGCGGGTCCTTCGCCAGAGAGGCGGCGAGCGAGGCGTCGTTGTGCAGCCCCAGCAGGTCCACGGCACGGGTGACTCCGTCCGAGACCAGATGCGCCCTCTGCCACTGTGCGAGCGGGCTGCTTCCCTCGATCGCCTCGTCGGCCGCCTCGGGCTCATGCCGAGCCACCCAGAAGCCGCCCGGCCTGTTGCGTCGCGCTTCGATCGCGTCGGCGGTCCGTTCGGAGCGCACCACCTCTTCGACCCTGGTGTCCGTCACCCGCATGACGTCGCCGCCGGGGCCGTGCAGCAGCAACGAGGAGTCACAGAGCACCAGATGCTCCAGCCGCTCCTCGGTGCGTCGCACTGCGACCACGGTCGCCGAGGGTCCGCCACGATCGAGGTCACAGGTGGCCTGGTGCAGCGCGCCCACGTCCTCGATCGCGCGGGCCAGCGCGGTCCGGAGCGGAACCGTCGGATCCTGGGCGTGCCCGAGCAGACGCGCGGCCAGGGCATGGGAGAACCAGCTGACCGAATGGCTGCAACCGGCTCGGAAGCGCCGCGGCACTCCGGCTCCGTCGAGCAGCACCGCGACCTCGCCGAGCACCCCGCCGGCGTCCTCATCCATCCCGGGGATCGCGGGATCGCTGAGCAATGTGGTGTGCACGCCGCCACTGTAGGTGAGCAACAGGGGGAGCACCCGGCCGTGCGCCCGTAGAGTGGTCCCGAACCAAGCCGCCCGTCCTCGGACGCGGCGGCGCTCAGTACGCGGAAGGAACCCAGATGATCGCGCAGGCGCGGATCACCTCCGATACGACTGCCACCGTGCACCTCGCCGACGAGACCGTCGAGGTCTCCGGCGCTGACCTGCCGGAGATCCGGGACCGGGTGAAGCAGGCCTTCATCACCTCCGCGAAGGCGACCGGGCAGGACATCGCCGTGGTGATCGTCGAGCCGCATGTTCGTCACCACCTGCTGGTGGAGCCGACGGGACGGATCACCGGCCGCGAGGCGGACGACCGCCCGCTGTACGGCCCCGGGATCGACGATCCGCTGATCGCCCCACCCACCGATGACACCGCGGACCTCAGCAGCATCGACCAGGCGGCGCTCCGCGGTCCGGTCACCGGTGAGCATGCGGCGATCGGCTCGCCAGCTACCGGTGAGCATGCCGCGATCGGCTCGCCGGCGACCGGGGAGCTGCCCACGGTGCGCCCGCACGGGGCCCGCCGCCGTCGGGCTGCCGCGATGCCTCCGTCGACGCTGCCCGCTGCCCGGGGCGGTTCGGGCCCGTCGGGCGTCTCCGCCGTATCCGGCACCTCGGCATCGCTCGCCGCCTCAGCCGGTTCCGGCCCGTCGGCCACCTCTGCCGTCTCGGCGTCCTCTGCCGCGTCTGCGCCGTCAGCCCTATCGGCCCCGTCGGCCCCGTCGGCGATGTCTGCTTCATCGGCCCCGTCGGCGATGTCTGCACCGTCTGCCCCGTCGGCGATGTCTGCACCGTCTGCCCGGTCGGCTCTGTCAGCCCCGTCGGCTCCTTCGGCGGCGTCCGCATCGTCCGCATCGTCGGCGTCACCGGCACCGTCCTCTCGTCCCGCGTCGCGGACCGCGCAGGAGACGGCTCGGAAGCGTCCGCTGCCAGCCCGGACCGTTCCGGAGAAGGACGCCCACCGGCCCACACTCCAGGACCTGCAGTCCTCGACCTCCAAGCGCGAGAAGGTCAAGGCCACCCGCGGGGTGCCGGGCTTCATCACCCGTCTCACCGGCGGTGTGATCTCCCCGCGGCCGAACCGTCGTGAGCGGATGGAGACCGAGCGTCTGGAGCGGATCCGTCGGCCGCTCGAGGGCCCGCGGAACATCGCGGTGGTGAACCTCAAGGGCGGCGCCCACAAGACCACCGCGTCACTGATGGTCGCGGCGACCCTCGGCGTGACTCGTGGCGGAAACGTGCTGGCCTGGGACAACAACGAGACCCGCGGCACCTTGGGCTGGCGGGGCATCCCCACGGACCACCACCGCACCGCTGTGGATCTGCTCCACGACATCGAGACCCTGCGCGCCCCCGCGGCGAGCAATGCGGACCTCGATCCGTATGTGCGTCCCCAGGGCGAGATGCGGTTCGACATCCTCGCCTCCGACGAGGATCCGGGCTCGGCCGCCTCGATCGACGAGACCGCCTTCGCCGACCTCAACGACGCCCTCTCCCGGTTCTACCGGATCAAGGTCATCGACACCGGCAACAACGTGCGCGCCTCGAACTGGCTCGCCGCGGTCAAGAGCGCAGACCAGCTGGTCATCGTCTCGACCGTGCGCGAGGACACCTTCAACGCCGCGGCCTGGATGATCGATGAGCTGCGGGCGACCGGCCTCGCGGAGCAGGTCGACCATGCGGTCACGATCCTGTCCCACTCCTCCAAGGGGAAGTTCGATCCGACTCTGCGCAGCCGCCTGCTCGCCCACTTCGGCGCCCATACCCGCGCGGTCACCGAGGTGCCCTATGAGCAGCAGTTCGTGGACGGCTCCCATCTGGACTGGCCCCGGGTCTCCGCCAAGACGAAGGAAGCCTGGCTCGACGCGACGGCGCTGATCATCGACGGGCTCTGAGCGTTCGTCCACAGTCGGGCGCCCGGCCCGGCGACTGTCCGCCCCGCCGCATAGTCTGAGGTCATGCCTGTTCGCCGCCTGCACCTCGTCGTCGATGACGACCTGGGCCCTGCGCTGTGGGTGCGAGAGCAGACCGGGCCGGGCCGATCGCGCGCGCTCGAGGATCTCTCCGCCCTGCGCAGCGATGCCCCGCCGGTGATCGCCGAGGCCCTGGCCGACGCCCCCGACCTGCTGCGCCACCGGGTGCGGATCCCCGGCCGCGACGGCGACCGCCGGGTGCCCGCCCTGGCACTCGACGGTGCGGCGCTGACCGCGCTGGTGGGCGGGGCGTCCACGCTGCTCGAAGAGCGGTTCGGGGAGGATTTCACCGACCACCTCGCGTCCCTGATCAGCGATGGCGCTGCCGCCCGGCTCGCGGACGAGCTGATCGCGATGCCCGATCTGGTGGCCGCGATCGTGCTGGACATTCGCGCCCAGGCCCTGGTGGAGCAGCGCCATCTGCGGGCACGGGCCGAGGAACGCTACGGACGCCCGGTGATGCAGTGGCGCGCCCCCGACCGCGATGCGCCCCGGATGCTGCACGCCCTGGTCGACGGGCACGCACGGCATGCCTTCGCCGCACACCTGCGCCGCGTCCCGCCCCCGGCCGCAGACAAGCACGGAGTGCTGTGGGCGCTGGCCGACGAGGGCGAGCTGCGTGCAGACCTGCCCACCCAGCGCCGGATCACCGCCGCCTTCGACACCCTCGTGGACTCCGGCCGCCCGGGAGTGAAGCTCAGCTCCGGGGACAGCGAACTGGTGGTACGGCTGTTCGAGCCGCCCCTGGGCACCGCCTGGCCGCTGCAGACCTGCCTGCGGGAGCCCGACGGGACCGTGCATCCGGTCGCCGATCTGCGTGCGGTGGGCGATCTGAGCACCGCAGGCGCCGCCGAAGCCTCCGCCGCGGTGATGCGACTGGCCCCCACCGTGCGCGGCGCCGCCGTGGATGACACCGGCGTGGACTGGCTGCTGACCACCGCCGAGGCCTCGGAGTTCCTCTCCGGTGACACCCCCTCCCTCGAGGAGGCCGGGGTGACGGTGCTGCTGCCCCGCGACTGGACGAAGCAGAAGACGACGCTGCGCCCGCAGGAGGTCGAGGAGGAGCCTGGCGAGCGCAAGGGCTCCGGAGTGGGGCTCGGAGCGATGGTCTCCTTCCGCTGGCGGGTCGCCGTGGGAGAGACCGAGCTGACCGAGATGGAGATGGAGCAGATCCGGGAGGCGCAGTCCGAGCTCGTGCAGCTGCGCGGCCAATGGGTGCGCCTGGATGCGACCACCCTGCGCGCCGCGGAGAAGTTCCTCGACACCTTCGCGGGCCGCACCCGCGAGAAGCGGAAGCAGGTGGTCCCCCCACCGGTCCGCGGTGGCCACGTCGCCGCCCCGCTGCCACCCGCTCCGGTCCCGGCAGAGGTCGTGGGCCGCGCCCCCTGGCTGGAGATGTTCTCCCTGATCCTCTCCCCCGATGCGGCGGACGTCGACTTCGGGGTCTCCGCACTCGTCTCAGGGGGCAGCCACGGCCTGGCACGGCTGATGCCGGGCGGTGGCGGCGCGCCGCACTATCCACAGCCGCGCTCGCTGCGGGCCACGCTGCGGCTCTATCAGCTCGACGGGCTGAACTGGCTGTGGGCCCTGGACCAGCAGGGCCTCGGCGGGATCCTCGCCGACGACATGGGGCTCGGCAAGACGATGCAGGTGCTCGCGCTGCTGTGCCGGGAACGGGAAGGGCTGCCCGGTCAGGTCCCCCCGCAGGCCTCAGGCACCCAGCCTGCAATCCCCCAGCCTGCAGCCCTTCATCCTGGAGTCCTGCACCCAGCGGGCCCCCACATAGCGGGCCCTCAGCCCGTGGGTCCCACCCTGTTGGTGTGCCCGATGTCCGTGGTGGGGGCCTGGCAGCGCGAGGCCGCGACCTTCGCCCCGCAGCTGAAGGTGCACGTCCATCACGGCGGTGACCGACTGCGGGACGAGGCGTTCGTGAAGGGTGCCGCGGACCTCGACCTGGTGGTCACCACCTATTCGCTGCTCGCCCGCGACCTGCGGGTGCTCTCCGCCGTGCCCTGGCATCGCCTGGTGTTCGATGAGGCCCAGCACGTCAAGACCCCCGCCACCCAGGTCACCCGGGCCGCTCGCTCGCTGCAGGCCCCGCACCGGCTGGCCCTGACCGGCACCCCGGTCGAGAACCGGCTGGCGGACCTCCACTCCCTGATGGAGGTCGTGAATCCCGGGCTGCTGGGGAGCGCGAAGAGTTTCCAGGATCGGATAGCGACCCCGATCGAGGAGGAGGGGGACGGTGCCGCGATCAGCCGCCTCAAGCTCGTCACCTCCCCGTTCATCCAGCGACGGCTGAAGACGGACCGCTCGATCATCAAGGACCTGCCGGAGAAGATCGAGCTGACGCGGGTGGTGAACCTGACCCCGGAGCAGGCCGGGCTGTACGAGGCGATCGTGCAGGACCTGATGGTCCAGATCGACGGCGCCGAGGAGAAGAACCGCCGCACCCTGGTGGTCTCCGCCATCACCCGTCTCAAGCAGGTGTGCAACCACCCCACCCACTACCTGGGCGACGGGTCCCCGCTGGTGCGCGACGGCGAGCATCGCTCGGGCAAGCTCGAGCTGGTGGACGACCTGCTGGGCGCCGCCTTCGAGAAGGGCGAGAAGGTGCTGCTGTTCACCCAGTTCACGACCTTCGGGCACCTGCTGGTGCCGTATTGGGAGGAGAAGTTCGCGGAGCTGGGGGTGTCGTCGGCGCCCTTCCTGCATGGCGGGGTCTCCAAGCGGGATCGGGATCAGATGGTCGCCGAGTTCCAGGAGCACCGCGACCGGCCCGGGCTGATGCTGCTGAGCCTCCGCGCCGGCGGCACCGGCCTGACCCTCACCGCCGCGAACCACGTGGTGCACCTGGATCGCTGGTGGAACCCCGCCGTGGAGAACCAGGCCACCGACCGTGCCTTCCGCATCGGCCAGCGCCGGGACGTGACGGTGAGCAAGCTGGTCAGCGCCGGGACCGTCGAGGAGAAGATCGACACCGTGCTCCAGGACAAGCAGTCGCTCGCGGAGCTGACCGTCGGCCCCGGCGAGGACTGGCTGGCCTCCCTCGACAACGATCGCCTGTTCGACCTGCTCTCCCTCGAGGACGAAGAGGACGGGCTGTGAGCATCGAGCTGATCTCGCGCCGTGGCCCCATCGGCAAGGGCTGGCATGCCGTCGCCCTGCGCCAGGGGGCGGAGGATCTGCTGGGTGCTGCGAGGGTGGGCCGGGGCAAGGCCGACGCCCGCGCCGGAAGGGTGCAGTGGCTGGATGTCGCCGTGGGGGTCGCTCGCGGCGACGTCCTGGACGCCGACGGCGAGCTGTACCAGGCACGCCTCGAGCTGCCCGCCTTCCGGGAGGGTGACCGACAGGCGTTCCTGCAGGTCGCAAGGACTCGTCCCGAGCTCCCGGCCCGGATGGCCGGCGGGAGCTACCCGCAGGAGGTCGAGGCAGAGCTGGCGCGGTCCGAGGTGTCGTTGCTCCCGCGGAGTGCCGCCGAGCTCTCCCATGACTGCTCGTGCCTGGACTGGCCCGGGCCCTGCCGGCACGTGGCCGCGCTGCTGTACGTGCTGGTCGAGGCGGTCGACGAGCACCCGGTGCTGCTGCTGACCCTGCGCGGGCTCACCCTCGAGGACCTGGTGCCCACGGCGAGCGGCGGGGAACCGACGGGCGCTGCAGGGACGCCGGGCCCGTCCGAGGGGACGAACGCCGCCGGCCAGACGGGTTCGCCCGCAGGTGCGGAGCCCTCGGATGGCGCACCCGATGCCGTCAGCGCGGATGCCGTCGGTGCAGCGGCAGCGCCTTCCCCTCGAGCCCCCTTCGATCCCTCGCGCACCGATCCCGCGCCTCTGGCCGAGGTGCTCGGCGAGGAGGTCGCCGCAGTGATCCACAGCTTCTACACGGGCGCCGGAAGTAGCTGCACGGGCGCCGAAGAGACCCCTCCCCAGCCTTTAGAGTGAGAGCCATGCTTGAGACCAGCCACAGCGCCCCTGCTCTGCCCGATTCCGTGACCACCGCCGTCGCCGCGCTGTTCGACGATGCCGTCATCCAGCACCGCACTGCGGGAGTGACCTGGGCGATCATCGGCGGCCACGGCCACCAGCAGGCGGTGCTCGCCCACGGCGCCGCCGGAGCGCGGGAGCTCACCGGCGGCGTGCAGGCCGCCGGCTCCGGGCCGATGGAACGAGGGACCGTCTCCCGCATCGCCTCGATGACGAAGTCCTTCACCGCCGCGACCATCCTCGCCCTGCGGGACGAGGGCCGGCTGCGCCTGGAGGATCCCGTCTCCGCCTATGTCCCCGAAGCCGCCGGAGCCTTCGACCTCGCTGCCGACGACCGCGAACCCACCCTGCGCGAGCTGCTCACCATGAGCGCTGGGCTGGTGACCGACAATCCCTGGGGTGACCGCCAGGAGGCGATGACCCGGGAGGAGTTCGCGGCCATGCTGCGGGGCGGGCTCGGACACGTGCACCGTCCCAGCACCGGCTTCGAGTACTCCAACACCGGGTACGCGCTGCTCGGCAGGGTGATCGACGAGATCACCGGCAGCGACTACACCCACGAGATCCGGCGCCGCTTCCTCGAGCCGCTCCGCCTGGGCGCCACCGGCTGGTCGGAAGCCGAGATCGACACCGCGCAGCTGGCCACCGGGCACCGCCTGGCCGATCGCACCGACGCCAGCCGCTTCGAGCCCGTGCCGCTGGACTCCCCCGGCGTGTACGGAGCGATGGCCGGGCTGTTCTCCACTGTGGATGACGTGGCCGCCTGGGTGCGCTTCCTCGCCGCGGCTGACGCCCCCGACGCCGCGCAGCGCTCGACCGGCCCGCTGGCCACCGCCTCCCGGCGCGAGATGCAGCAGCTGTACCGCCACCAGGCGCTCCCGGCACATCCCGCCGTCCGCGGCACCTCCGCTGTCACGCCCGCCGTCACCGGCACTGCCGCCGCACCCGGCACCGCCGCCACCCCCACGAGTACCGGCGCCGCCGGCCCTGCCGCCTCTGCCGCCCTCTCGCCCGGCTTCGACCGGGTGCGCGGTTACGGATTCGGCCTGGTGGTCGAGGACTTCCCGGACCTCGGGCAGGTCATATCCCATTCGGGCGGCTACCCCGGGTACGGCTCCTTCATGGTCTGGCACCGTGACTCCGGGGTGGGGGTGGTGGCGCTGGCGAACTCGAAGTACGCCCCGGCGACTCCCCTGTCGATGCAGACGCTGCGCCTCCTCCAGCAGGAGGTCCCCAGGCTGCTGGCCCGGCGCCCGGTGCAGGCCGCCGCCCGCACCCTCGAGGCGGCCGACGCGGCGCTGCGGTGGCTGTGCACGGACGATGACACCGTGGCCGAGGCCTGGTTCGCGGACAACATGGACCTCGACGTTCCCCGCGAGGAACGCCGACGCCGCTTCAGCGCCGCGCTCACAGCCTCCGGGGTCGAGATGGGGAGGCTCGAGCAGCTCCGCGTCCAGGACGCCCAGGTGCTCAGCCGTGCCCAGCTGCGCTGGACGGTGCCCGGCCGGGGCGACGGCGCACCCTCGCTGCGGATCGACCTGCTGATGGATCCTCGGCGCGGGGCGCTGCTGCAGTCGCTGGACACCATCGCCGTCGCCGCCCGCTGAGAGCGGTCGCGAGCTGAAGGTCGCCGCCCGCTGAAGACCGTCGCGGCCTGAGCCTCAGCCTGCACTGCGGCCTACGTGGCGATCTACGTGGCACCCACGGGCCGCCATCCCCTCTCAGCTGTCGCACAAGGACCGGCCAAGCGACAGTTCAGAGGGGATCGCGCGCGAGGAACACGAGAGGAAGACGAGAGGCACTCCAGAGGAGGCGTCAGCACCAGCGAGCCTTCGCGCGCGGGGTACTCGAGAGGCACTCCGGCGCACTCGCGAGGTGGCGTCAGCACCAGCGAGCGCGTCTCAGGAGAAGGAGTAGCCCTCGCCGTCGGCGGCGAGGGTGCAGGAGAGGTAGTCACCGTCGGCGGTGAGCGCGATGATGCCCTCGTCCTCGGCGACGCACTCCTGCCCCGGCTCGACCTCGGCGAAGGAGGCATCGATGCTGCTGACGGGACCAGCCGTCCCCCCGAATGCGGAGGCGGGGCTGTCGTTGAAGACCATGAGCAGCACAGCCGCGACGATCACGCCTAGCACCAGCGCGGCCCCCGCCCCGAGCGCCACCGCGATCAAGGTGCCACGGTTGCGCGCCCCGTTCTGGCCGGTGAACCCGGTGGAGGTCTGAGTGGCGGTGAAGCCCTGGGGATTGAATCTGCCCGCCTGCTGCGGCGGGGTGCCCGGCGGGGTCTGCTGCGCCCACTGCGGGCCGGTCTGCGGGGAGGGGGAGCCTGAGCTGAAGCCCTGCTGCACCTGCCCGGCACGGATCGCCTCGAGCGAGGACGGAGCGACCTGAGGTGCTGGGCGTTCGGGACGCGCGGCGCCGGGGGCGTTCTCCGGCATCGGGTCCAGGGTGTCGATGAACTCGAGCGGCGCGCCGTCGGCATGCGCCAGCGGATAGCCCTGCGGGACGCGCGGCAGATCGCGGCGCACAGACTCGGCGTCCTGGTAGCGATCCTCGGGCTGCGCAGCGACCAGGCGACGGATCACGGCCGAGAGCTTCGGGGTGACGCCCCGCAGGTGCTGGGTCAGCTCATCGGGGCGGAAGGCGCCGTCATGCAGTTTGATCGACCCGTTGAGCGCGACCAGTGCGACGACCCCGGCGGCGTAGAGGTCATGGGAGGGTGCCGGCTCCGCCATCGAGAACAGCTCCGGCGCCATGTAGCCGGGGGTGCCGTTGACCATGCCCACATGGGTGAAGCGCACGTCGGTCTCGTGGACCGCGATGCCGAAGTCGGCGAGCCGGGAGGCGGGGTGAGCACGTCCGCGCGCCTCGAACATGATGTTCGCGGGCTTCACGTCGCGGTGGATCCAGCCCTCGGCGTGCACATGCGCAAGGCCGTCCAGCAGCTGGTCGAGGATCACCACCACGGCGGGTTCGCCGAGCTTGCCCTTCTTCTTCACGACGGACTCGAGCGTTCCCCCGGAGATCAGCGGCATCGCGATCACCACGTGCTCGTCCTCCGCGCCCCAGCCGTAGGGGGTGAGCAGGTGCGGGTGATCGAAGCTGACGCCCTTCTCGCGCACGAAGCGCATCAGGTCCGCGGAGTCGCGCTGTCGCAGGACCTTCGCAGCGCAGAGCTCCTGGGCCTTCGAGTCCCAGGCACGCCAGACGGACCCGGATCCGCCCTTCGCGATCAGGTCGATGAGCGCGAAGCGCCCGACAATAACGTCAGCCATAATATTTCCAGCATAACGTCAGAAAGCGGGGCGGCGTTATGCTGGCAGTGATCTCAGCGGTCCGGGGCACCCGCCCGTGACCCGTGCATCGCATCCGAGGGGGCATTCGTGAGCATCGTCGCCGGGAGCGTCATCGCCTTCGGCGGCGACCCCTTCTGGGACCCTGTCCCCTTCTCGTGGCCGCTGCTGCTGATCCTGATCGCCCTCTGCCTGCTGCTCACTCTCGGTGTCGTCGTCTGGCTGGTGGTCCAGCCGGAGGAGCCCGAGACCAGCACCAAGCCGCTGGTCGACAAGGCGGTCCGGCACGATCGCGAGACCGCGGCGACCATCCGGCGGCGGCTCGATGCGGACAGCGGCCGGGCCGACCCCGCGGACCCCGAGCTGAGATGACGGCCCGGGAGGCCCAGGAGGCCCCGGTCATGCGGCGACGCTCTCTGGCCGCGCTGCTCACCGTCCCCGGCGCCCTCCTGCTGACCACCGGCTGCGGCGGCCCTCGGCCGGTCCCCACCTCCACCGATATCGCCCGCGACCCGCTCGCCTCGCTCGACCCCGCCGTATGGAACGCGCGCTCCGCCCAGGAGCTGCGTGGCCTGAGCATCCAGGGCGCGGCCGAGGAGCTGGACGGCTGGGCCGATCTCAGCGCCGACGACAGCGTCCTCGACTCGGCTCGCGACCTCCTCACCACTTTCGTGAGCGCCGCCTATCTCGCGCCCGAGGACCTGCGCGGCCTGGACGACGAGGCCGCGCACGACCACATCGCGAAGAACTCCCCCGAGTTCTGGCGGGACGGGCTGCGCACGGCCTGGGACGACGGGAACCGTCTCTTCTATGCGATCGCGCTCGCCGAGCCGTTCCGCACCGTCGGCCGCCCCGCGCTCGCCGCCGGCTGGCACCGCACCGAGCATGAGGAGGGCCCAGCCCTCGCCCTCGGAGCCACCATCGCCTGGACCGCCATCGACACCGCGACCCGGGCCGTCGGGCTGTTCGCCTACCGCCTCGGGATCGTCGCCCAGATCGCCGAGGACGGCAGCGTCGCCGATGCCGCGATCCGCCTGACCATCCACGGCCTCGATGGCTGCGGGATCGCCGAGCAGGAGGGACTGCTGGTCCCGGCGCTCGCCGACGACGAGTTGCACCGCGCGGTGCAGAAGGCCACCAAGGAGGAGGTCCTCGCCTCTCCCCACATCCCGCTCGACGACCTCCTGGACCAGGATTCCCCGCTGTTCGCCGGGGACGATCTCACCTACGTCACCTGCGACTGAGCCTTCGCACACGCTGTTCATCTTGCGGTGGCCCGGTGCTCACCGGGCCCTCGTGTCGTGGCCAGAGGACCCTCCTATGGTTCCTGGACTGCTGTCGAGGACCTGAGGAGGTGTCCCATGAGCCGCTCTCGCACCCTGCTGCTCGCCGTCGACGGGCTCGATGAGAACGACCTCGAGATGCTCCGCGACGCCGCCGCGCCCGTTGACGGCGACAGCCGGTTCCCAGTGCTGTCACGGACCGTGCTCACCGGGATGACGGAGCTGCGGATCCGCCCGGGGGGACCCTCCGAGCCCGCACCGGCGCTCGCGAGCCTGATCACGGGGGCATCCGTCGCCCACACCGGGGTCGCCACCGCGGAGCCCTTCGCCCTGGACCGTCCCGAGAGCCGCTCCGCCTGGTATGCGAGCTCGATGGCGGCGCCCACCCTGTTCACGCAGGCGCATGCGGCAGGGCTGGTGACGGCGGCGCTGCAGTGGCCCGCGACCGCTGGCGCCGAGATCGATCTCTGCCTTCCCCTGGTCGAGGACCTGCACCGCTATCGCACTCGCTGGGAGATGGCGGTGGCCACCAGCTCGTCGCGGATGGTTGCGGAGCATCTCGCCCTCCGCCGCGAGGCCGGGGTCCAGCTCTCCCAGGTCCCTCCCGACGATCTTGTCGCCGAGATCGCCGCCGAGGCGCTCGAGCGCGGACACATCGATCTGCTCGCCGCACGACTGACCGGGCTCGCGATCACGCGCCGCACCCTCGGTCCCGGGACGGCACAGGCGCAGCGTGCCCTGCTGGACACCGCCGACGTCCTCGAGCAGATCCTCACCGCCTTCGCGCCCGTTGCCGAGGATCGGGTGCTCCTGGTGCCGGGGCGGCCGCTGATCCCCACCACCCTCCTGGCCCATCCCAACACGACGCTGGCGGCGCATGGCCTGCTCCGCGCCGAGGGGAACCGCCTGGAGGACGTCGATGCGCTGGTCTGGCCGGACGGCCCCCGCGGGGTGGTGCATGTACGGCGCGAGGCGGGTGCCGCGGCCCGCACTGACGCCCTCCGCGCGCTCAGCACTCTCAGCGAGGTCAGCGCGCATGGCCGGCTGTCGCTGCGGCAGGTGGACGACGGCGTGGGAGCCAGCGATCAGACCGATGTGATCGCGGTGCTCGAAGGAGACCGCGGGACAGTCTTCGGGCTCTCCGCCACGCATCGCTCGCTGGTGGAGGGGGACGACCCCTACTACGCAGGCCCATGCACGGTCAGCGACCCGTCGGCCGTCGCCGTCGTGCTCGCCTGCGGGCCGGGACTGCCGGCGAGCACCGTCGAGGGGTCATGGGCCGACCTCGGTGTGACGCTCGCGCACGCGATCGGGCTCAGCCTGCCCGGCGCGACCGCGGCCGGCATGAGCGCTCCGGCTGCAGCGACCGCCTGACCGCGGCTCCTGCCGAGGACAACCAGCGGGACGTGGTCTCCGCCGGACGACGACCAGTGCTCAGCGGGCGCGACGCGCTCCCCTGCCCAGGACGGCCCGGAGGCGGGCCAGGAGCCCGGGCGGCGGTGGGGCCAGCCGGTCCCGCAGCTCGTCGAGGGCGGGGGCGTGGTGCACAATGTGGTGGCGGCCGTCGTGCAGCGCCGGGTGCGGGGGCGGGCCGACGACCCCTGCGGGTGAGACCTCCAGCGAGCGCACGATGCGGACGCGGCGCGTGCGGTCGGCGTCCATCACCACCTCGAGGGAGTCCGGAGCAGCACCGAGCTCCGCGAGGATCTCGGCGCGCAGGCGTGCGAGGGCCGCATCGAGCGCTGCGGATGCTGCGGGATCGGCTCGCACGGCCTCGCCGATCGGCACCACCACCAAGTTGCCGTCCACGTCGATGATCCCGTCGATCACCTCGTGGCTCCCGACGGCGCGTCCCTGGTCTCGCAGCGTGAGCTGCTGCAGCACCAGCCGCAGGGTTCCTGCCGTGGAGTGCACGATCAGGGCGTCACGGATCTCTGCCAGCACGGAGCGGCTGCCGGTCCAGGTCATGCTCTCGCTGTGATGACTGCTGTCGCTGCTGCTGCCACTGCTGCTGCCATCACTGCTGCAGCTGTCATCGCTGCCGTCACTGCGGCTGACCCGCTGATCGCCTCGCGCCATGAGGCACAGGGTAACCGCAGGCGGTGAACTCAGTGAGCGGCGCCGCCGTCCATCCCCAGCGCGCCGCGCACCGCGGCGATCTGGAACCGGCGGGCACGCTGCGAGGCAGGTCCCTCCCCGCGGATCGCGACGGCGTGGGAGGCCTCCGGGATCTCGAGGTACTCGTGCTCGGCGCCAGCCGCGGTGAGCGCACTGTCCAGCCTCCGGGCATCGGCGATCAGCTCGTCGTGAGAGCCCGTGACGAGGTGCACCGGGGGCAGGGCGGACAGCCCTCCCAGCAGCGGGCTGAGGCGCGGCTCTGTGCGCGGGACCCCGCCCGCATACAGGCGGGCTGCGGTGCTCAGCTCCTCCAGCCCGTGCTCCTCCCGGCTGAGATCGACCCAGGGGGATTCGAGCAGAAGCGCGGCCGGTGCCTCGTGGGTGCTCTCGGCGAGCACCTGGGCGACTGCGAGGGCGAGTCCGGCGCCCGCGCCGTCCCCCGAGAGGACCCAGCGGCCGGGGCGCAGGATCGCTGCTTCGGCCATGCCGTCGAGGGCGTGGAGGACGTCCTCGATCGCGGCCGGGTAGCGGTGGCGCGGCGCCAGACGGTAGTGGATCATCGCGCCCGCGGCGCCGGAGCGTCGGGCGATCTCCTCGAGCCAGCTCCAGGTCTGCGGGCTCTCACCGCGCAGGTAGCCGCCGCCATGGAGGTGAACGATGGTTGCGGCCCCCGCGAGCTCCTGGTCGAGCCAGGTGACGGGCACCTGTCCGTGCCGACGGCGCTCCACCCGGGACGGGGCGGCGACGGCGCGCGAGGGCGTGGAGGGCCGCTGGGAGGCCAGGATGCGCAGGGTGCGGACGAGGCTCATAGGAGCATCCTGCCACGGAACCGCCTGTCGGCAGGGGTCTCCCGCTCAGGCCGCGATCTCGTCGTCGACCATCCGCGGGAGCGCCGCGCGGAAGCCCGAGACCGCCATCACCAGGCCGGTCGCTGCGAGGAACCACAGCACCGCGTCCGAGGAGCCGGTGGCTCCCAGCAGCGCGCCGGCCACGATCGGACCGAGCGCGGCCAGGATGTATCCATAGGGCTGGGCCATCCCGGAGAGCCGGGCCGTGACCAGCGGGTTCCGGGTGCGAGCGGGCAGCAGCGCGATCGCGGTGGGGAAGACGAAGCCGCCGATCCCCAGGACGCAGGCCCACAGCATCGGGCTCACGCCGGGCGCCAGCAGCAGACCGATGTAGCCGGCCGTGGTGAGCAGACCGAAGCCGCCCACGATCCAGCGCAGTCCGCGCACCTTCGCGATCACGCTCGGCATCACGAGCCCGCCCACCAGGCCCCAGCCTGCGATCACGGCGACGAGCACCCCGGCGCGGGCAGGGGTGACACCGGCGTCGGTGAGGATCTGCGGGAGCATCCCGAACTGGGTGTACGCATTCAAGGACTGCATCGAAAAGGTCACCATCAGCGCGATCGCGGTCGGCGAGCGCAGCAGCGAACCGCTGAGCTCCCCACGGGGCGGGGCCGGCGGGAAGTCGTGACCGGTGCGGGTCAGGACGATCGCCCAGACCACCACCGGGACCACCACGATGATCCCCCAGAACCGCAGCGAGTCCTGCCAGCCGTCGGCCGCACCTCCTGCGAGCGGCACCGCGAGAGCGGCACCGAGCGAGCCGCCGATCGCGAGCATCACGCTGTACAGGGTCATCAGCGCCACCGTGCGTGCCCCGCCGTGGAGCTTCACCCATGCCGGCACCAGCACGTTGCCGAGCGCGGGTCCCAGCAGACCCAGCACCGACAGCGCCACGAACACCGAGAACAGCTCGGAGACGGGCCGCAGCAGCAGCCCGATCGCGACCAGCACGAAGGAGGCGACGATCGCACCGGTCAGCCCCACCCGGCGGGAGATCGGGACCGCCAGCAGCCCCAGCACGCCGAAGGCGAGGCACGGCAGGGCGGTCAGCAGCCCCGAGGCGAAGGCGCCCTGCCCATAAGCGCCCACGACGCTCTCCATCAGGGGGCCGACGCCGGTCGCGCCGGGGCGCAGGTTCAGTGCGATGGTCGCGATGGCCAGCACAGCGAGCACGGTGCCGACGGCTGTGGTGCGCGCGGGGACCCGGGCCGTCGAGGCGGGCACTGCCGGGGCGGCATCGTCCTGAAGAGCGTCGGCCGGGCGGGGGGCGCTGTCGCGAGGCGGGGAAGTCGTCACCGCACCCTTCTACCCCGCCCGCGCAGGAGAAGCCACCCGTTGCCTTCGATCTCACCCACGCGGTCTGCCACCGCTCTCCTCAGCCGCCGCCAGCGGCTCCACCCGCGCTCAGCCGCTGCCAGCGGCTCCGCCCGCACGTTGTCCGATCTCACCCGTCTCACCCGCGGGCGCGCTGCGCCCGCAGCGGCGCAGGAGCCTACTCTGGTGCGCGGCCGTCCCGTCGGCCCCGCCTCCTCTCCCACGTCGAGACTCCCACTCTCGACGGACCTCAAGGATCCTGATGACCACCGCCGCCGCGCCGAGCGCCCCCGCAGCCCGCACCCATCCCGTCGACCAGGTGCCGCCCGCCGGGAAGCTCACCGTGCTGTCGGTCCAGCACGTCCTGGCCTTCTACGCCGGCGCGGTGATCGTGCCGCTGCTGATCGCGTCGGGCCTGAACCTCACGGCCGAGCAGACGATCCACCTGATCAATGCCGACCTGTTCACCTGCGGCATCGCGACGCTGATCCAGTCCGTCGGCTTCTGGAAGGTGGGCGTGCGCCTGCCGATCATCCAGGGCGTGACCACCACCGCGGTGAGCCCGATCATCGCGATCGGCCTGGCCGCGACCGGCGGCGAGGGCGGCGCCGAGGGGCTGCCGATGATCTACGGCTCGATCATCGTCGCGGGCCTGTTCACCTTCCTGGTCGCCCCCTACTTCGCGAAGATCCTGCGCTTCTTCCCGCCGGTGGTGATCGGCACCGTGCTGACCACGATGGGCATCACCCTGCTGGGCGTCTCCGCCGGGGACATCACCAACTACGCCGAGGGCACCCCCGCCGCCCGCGACATCCTCTACGCGCTGGGCACGCTCGCGATCATCGTCCTGGTGCAGCGGTTCTTCCGCGGCTTCCTCGGCACCATCGCGATCCTGCTGGGCCTGGTCATCGGAACCCTGGTCGCCGTGCTGCTGGGCGACACCTCCTTCAACGGCGTCACCGAGGCGTCTGCCTTCGGGGTCACCACCCCCTTCTACTTCGGCATCCCCACCTTCTCGGCGACCGCGATCATCTCGATGATCATCGTCATGCTGATCACGATGGTGGAGACCACAGGCGACGTCTTCGCCGCGGGCGAGATCGTGGGCAAGCGGATCCGCCCCAAGAACATCTCCGAGGCGATCCGCGCCGACGGCCTCTCCACTCTGCTGGGCGGCGTGCTGAACTCCTTCCCCTACACCTGCTTCGCGCAGAACATCGGGCTGGTGCGCCTGACCCGCGTGAAGTCCCGCTGGGTGGTCGCCGGAGCGGGCGTGCTGATGATCATCCTCGGCGTGCTGCCCAAGGCCGGAGCCGTGGTCGCCGCGATCCCCTCCCCGGTGCTCGGCGGCGCCTCGCTCGCCCTGTTCGCCTCAGTGGCCCTGGTGGGCATCCAGACCCTCTCCAAGGTGGACCTCACCGACAACCGCAACTCCGTCATCGTCGGCACCTCGCTGGGCCTGGCGATGCTGGTCAGCTTCAAGCCGGACATCGCGGGGGTGTTCCCCTCCTGGGCGCAGGTGTTCGTCTCCTCCGGCGTGACCGTCGGCGCGATCAGCGCGATCGTGCTGAACCTGCTGTTCTTCCACATCGGCGGCCAGCGCGGCTCGATGGTCACCACCACCGCTGCCGGCGAGCGGATCGGCATCGATGCGGTGAACGACATGGACCGCGAGACCTTCGTGGCGACCTTCGGCTCCCTGTTCAACGGCGCCACCTGGCCTCTCGAGCGCGCCTGGGAGGCCCGGCCCTTCGCCGACGCCCCCACCCTGCGCGCCGCGATCGAGGACGCGGTGCTCACCGCGGAGCGCTCCGAGCAGGATGCGCTGGTGCGCGCCTATCCGGACATGGCCACGCTGGTCACGGCCGACGAGGAGCAGGCCGGAGCGATCAGTCAGGACGTGGGCTCCTTCGCCCTGGAGAACCTCTCCGACGAGGACATCCTCGCGGTGCGCGACCTCTCCGCCCGCTACGCCGAGAAGTTCGACATGCCCTTCGTCGCCTTCCTGGGCCGCACCGACTCCTTCGCGAAGATCATCGAGAACGGCGTGCGGCGCCTGGACCACTCCCCCGCCCACGAGCGCCGGGTCGCGCTGACCGAGGTCGCCGAGATCGCCGGGGACCGCTTCGTGATCATGGTCGCCGACGCGAATCCCATCGGCTCCGCCTGGATCCGCAAGTTCGAGTCCCTGCAGTAGGCGGGCGGCCGGAACCCGGCAGACGGCGCGGCAGCGCGTGCGGGGGCCGCAGGGACGAACGATCCTTCCCGTTCGGCGGGGGTCCGGACTACGGTGGGAGGCGAGCGCCCTCTGCGGAAACGCGGGGCGACCGTCGACTGAAGGAGTCACCATGCCCCGTCCCGTCACCTCCACCGCATCCACCGCCTGGAAGGGCGACCTGCTCTCCGGCTCCGGCACCACCACCCTGGAGACCTCCAAGCTCGGCACCTTCGATCTGAGCTGGAAGGCCCGCGCGGAGGAGTCCGCACAGGGCACCACCTCCCCCGAGGAGCTGCTGGGCGCCGCGCACGCCGCCTGCTACTCCATGCAGTTCTCGAACATGCTCGCCGAGAACGACACCCCGCCGACTGCTGTGGACACGAAGGCCGACGTCACCTTCAACATCGCCGAGGGCGGCATCACCGGCATCGCACTGACCGTCACCGCGCAGATCGACGGGATCGAGGACGCCGACTTCCAGCGCATCGCCGACGAGGCCAAGAGCAGCTGCCCGGTCTCGAAGGCACTCGCCGCCGTGAACATCACCCTGGAGGCGAAGCTCGCCTGAGCCTCGCCACCACCCGACGCTCCGGCGTCGGGCCCCGGCCCCGGCCCCGCACCTTCGCTGGTGCGGGGCCGGATGCTTGCGGACGTGCAGCGAGGCAGGCGCGGGTGCGACTGGCGTGGACGGGGGCGGACCCGCTCAGTGCATCAGTGAGCGAGGGATGATCTCCGCACCACGCACATTGCGCACCAGGCGCTCGTCGATCATCTCGCCGCGGCGCACGATGGTCAGCCCTCCGCGCGGCTCGAGGATCACCAGGTCGGTGTCGATCACGTGGCGCACGCCGCCGCGCCGCAGCAGCGTCAGCAGCTGCGTCTCGCGCAGCCCCAGATGGCGAAGATGCCAGCGGAGCACATGGCCATGGACCATCACCACCGTCGGCCGCGGCCCGCGCCGGGTGAAGATGCGGTCGACACCGAGCCGGAGCCTGCCCAGGAGGAACTCGAGCACCAGCAGGGTGGTCACCGCGATCAGCCCGCCCACCAGCGTCGGTGTGTTGCCGAGGATCGCGCGGGCGACGAGGGAGCCCAGCAGCGCCATCACCGCGAAGCTCAGCATCGACGGGTTCGCGCTGAGCCGTGGCCCGGCGACCTGGAGGATCAGGGTGAAGATCAGGTAGAGCACGATGCTCGCGATGAGCACGCCCAGCGCTCCCGCGGGCGACGCCCCGATCTGGAACCAGAGCTCCTCGAAGAAGGTCATGGGCCCATTCTCCCGCATCTCCCCGCCGCCCCGTCGCGGTGACGGACTACGGTCGGGGCATGCAGCCGATCCCCCGCCACTGGGCCACCATCCGCGAGACCGTCACCGTCCCCGGCGGGGACGAGTGGGCACTCACGATCCATGGCGCCTCCGACACCTCGCCCGAGGACGCCCAGCGCGATGCGCGTGAGCGCCTGCAGCGCGTGGCCGCGGCCGGAGGCCCCGAGCGACGGACAGACAACGGACTGGAGTACTACCCGCTGCGACGCCTTCCGGAGGAGCTGCTCGAGGAGCTCCACGGGCCCGACGACACCCTGATCGCGGCGATCACCCGCAACCGCTACGGCTCGGCGGTGCTGAACACCGATGCGGTGCTGATCAGCGACATCGACTTGGTCGAGCCGTCCTCGACGGACCGTGTGACGGCGGGCGGCGGAGGGCTGCTCTCGCGTCTGTTCGGCGGCCGCCGCGCGGAGGAGCTCACCGAGCAGCAGCAGGATCCGGACGCCTTCGGCCTGCGCTCACCGGGTCGTCGGGGGGAGCATCACGAGCGCACCCTGGCCCTGATCGAGGACTTCCGCGCCCTCCATCCCGAGCTGGGGGTGCGCACGTACCGCACCCGCAACGGCTTCCGTCTGCTGATCACCGGCAGCGGCGCGGCACCGTCGAGCGAGCGTGCGAAGAAGCTGATGGGGCAGGTGCGCAGCGATGAGCTGTACATGATCCTGTGCCGGGTCCACGACACCTATCGGGCGCGCCTGACCCCGAAGCCCTGGCGCGTGGAGGTGGACCGCTTCGAGGAGCTCGGCACCCGCACCGCGACCGATGACATCCACCGCGAGTGGGTGGAGCGCTACCGGACCGCCTCTGCGGAGGTGGCCGTGTGCCGGCTCCTGTCGAGCACCGGCCCCGCACCGGACCCCGTCGAGCAGCAGATCATCGACCTGCACGACCGGGCGGTGCGTCCGGAGTCGGGGCTGCGCCTGGCCTGAGCTCGCCCGGCCGATAACGGGTGGCGAGGTCCCTGCCTCGTGCGACAACCTCTTGCGCAGCTCGTCCGGCTCTTCGACCGCGACGCAGTCCACGGCAGGGTTACCGGTGAACGGCCCGGCGGCCGGGGATGCAGAGTTCTGCGCCCGCGAGGACCGATGCCGGATTCCGGATCGGTCCTCGCGGGCGCAGAACGTGGTCACTGGACCGTCGAGCCGCTGGGCAGCGCCGACATGCAGGGCTCCCCCGCCGGCCGCTCGCACCTGCTCAGTGGTCGATGGCCGCCTTTTCGGAGCCCGCACCGGTCATGGAGCGGACCTCCATCTCGGCCTGCTTGAGCTCGTTGTGCTCCGAGGAGGTCACCGAGCCGAGCCAGCCGAGGAAGAAGCCCAGCGGGACCGAGATGATCGCGGGGTTCGTCAGCGGGAACCAGGCGAAGTCGGCGCCGGGGATCATCGCCGTCTCGGAGCCGGAGACGACCGGGGAGAAGGTGATGAGGAACAGGGCGCTGAACAGGCCGCCGTAGATGCTCCACAGCGAGCCGCGGGTGTTGAACCGCTTCCAGTACAGGGAGTACAGGATCGAGGGCAGGTTCGCGCTGGCGGCGATCGCGAAGGCGAGCGAGACCAGGAAGGCAACGTTCTGCTCGGCGGCGAGGATGCCGCCGACGATCGAGACGGCGCCGATCACCAGCGCGGTGCGCCGGGCCACTGCGATCTCCTTCTTCGGATCGGCCTGGCCGCGCTTGATCACCCCGTTGTAGATGTCGTGCGCGAAACTCGCCGAGGCGGTGATCGTCAGGCCCGCCACCACCGCGAGGATGGTCGCGAAGGCCACCGCGGAGATGATGGCCATCAGCACCGTGCCGCCCACGGCATAGGCGAGCGCGGGAGCGGCGGAGTTCGATCCGCCCGGGAGGTCGCCGATCACGTCGACGCCCACCATGTAGGCGGCACCGAAGCCGAGCACCAGGGTGCACAGGTAGAAGAAGCCGATCAGGGCGATCGCCCAGACCACCGAACGGCGGGCCTCCTTCGCAGTGGGCACCGTGTAGAAGCGCATCAGCACGTGAGGCAGCCCTGCCGCGCCGAACACCAGCGCGATCGCGAGGGAGACGAAGCCCAGCTTCGAGGACCCGGAGGTGCCGTACTGGAGCATCGGCTCGAGGATCGCGGTACCGTCCGGATGCGCCTCCACCGCCTGGCCGAGCACCGCGGAGAGGTTGAAGCCGTTCAGGGCCAGGATCCACACGGTGGTGACGCCGACGGCGGTGATCAGCAGCACCGCTTTGATGATCTGCACCCAGGTGGTGCCCTTCATGCCGCCGATGAGGACGTAGAGGATCATGACGACGCCGACGACGGCGATCACGATCGACTGCCCGACCCGCCCTTCGATGCCGATCAGCAGGGAGACCAGTGCGCCGGCACCGGCCATCTGAGCGAGCAGGTAGAAGAAGGTGACCGCGAGCGTCGAGGTCGCGGCGGCGGTGCGCACGGGACGCTGGCGCATGCGGAAGCTGAGGACGTCCGCCATCGTGTACTTGCCGGTGTTGCGCAGCGGCTCGGCGACCAGCAGCAGCGCCACCAGCCAGGCCACCAGGAAGCCGACGGAGTACAGCAGGCCGTCATAGCCGTAGAGGGCCACGGCCCCGACGATGCCGAGGAACGAGGCGGCCGAGAGATAGTCGCCGGCGATGGCGATGCCGTTCTGGCGACCGGAGAAGGCACGGCCGCCGTGGTAGAAGTCGCTGGCGCTGGTGGTGGTCCGAGACACCCTGATGACGACCACCAGGGTGACGACCACGAAGGCCAGGAAGATCGCGATGTTGAGGACGGGATTGCCGAATTCCATCAGAGATCACCTTCCAGCTCGATGCGGATCTTCGAGGAGATCGGGTCGAGGGACTTGTTCGCGTGGCGGATATAGAGCCAGGTGATCAGGAAGGTCATGAGGAACTGGCTGAAGCCGAGGATGATCCCGAGGTTCAGGTTCCCCAGCACGTGGATCGACATGAAGCCCTCAGCGTAGGTGGACAGCAGCACGTAGGCCAGGTACCAGACCAGGAAGGCGATGGTCATCGGGATCGCGAAGCCGCGGAAGTTGCGACGCAGCTGGCCGAACTCCTCGGACTGCTGGACGGCGAGGAACTGTTCGGGGGTGGGGGACGACGGACTGCCGGGATCCGGCGTCGTCCCGGGGGACGCGTGGGACGGGGTGCTCACGGTGCACAACTCCTTCGTTCTGCGGGGACACCCAGTGGGGAGCAGGGTGTCGCTCGTGCGCAGTGACAGTAGCAGTTGTGATGGCGACCACAAGAAACGTTCGTCCGGAAAGCGTCGGGGCCGTCCTCACCCGCGCGCGACGTCGGAGCGGTGTTTCGAGAGCCCGTTGCTGATGGTGCCGCACGAGGGACCAGAAGTTTCGATGCCGGGGATCCGGCCGACGGGACATGCGGGGCCCGGCATGTCGCGCCGGCGCCGGACGCCCGGTTCCCGGGCCTCAGGCCACCCCATCCAGGCTCCCGGTCACCCGGTCGGGATCATCGATCCGGCGAGAGGTCGCGCATAGGGTGGGCCTGTGCTCGATGTCCTGGCGATCGCCCAGCAGCGGCTGACCTGTGCTTCCGACCCCGTGGCCTGTGCCGTCGCGACCATCGTCGCGACGCAGGGCTCGGTGCCCCGGCCCGTCGGCACCTCGATGCTGGTCGGCGCCGACGGCTCGCTGCACGGCTCCCTCTCCGGCGGATGCGTCGAGGGCGCGGTCCTCGAGGCCTGCCAGGAGGCGATGGAGACCGGGGACGCCGCGGTGCACCGCTTCGGGTTCAGCGAGGAGGACGCCTTCGCCGTCGGATTGATGTGCGGCGGCTCCCTGGACGTGCTCGTGCAGCCCTTCATGCCCCCGTCGGCCGAGGATTCCGAGGCGGTACGGAGCCTGCTGGGGCTCACCGTCGACGGGCGCCCGCCCGCCGCGTATGTCACGCAGGTGCCACGAGACGCCGCCCCGCCGCTGGCCGCCCTCGTGCCCGGCAGCGGACCGGACGAGGTGCGACAGTCACTCGCTCCGCTGCTCCCCGGCGCACAGCTCGCAGACGCCGTCTCCCAGGTCGCGGGGATGATCCGCGAGGGCCGCACCGGCACGATCCGGCTCGCCCCGCAGAACGAGGGCGCGCCATCGAGCGGGGGCACGCCACCGAGCATGGGCGCCCCGCCGAGGGGTAGCGCGCCGCCGAGCGCGGGTGCACCGCCGAGCGAGCTCTTCGTCGAATCCCGCACCCGGCCGGCGCATCTAGTGGTGCTCGGAGCCAACGCCTTCGGACAGTCGCTGGTCGAGGCCGCCCGCCCGCTGGGGCTGCGGATCACCCTGTGCGATCCCCGGCCGGCGTTCACCGATCCGGCATCGTTCCCGGGCGCGGAGGTGGTGCGCGCCTGGCCCCACCGGTTCCTGGCCGACGCCGCCCAGTGCGGTGACCTCGATCCCCGCAGCATGATCTGCGTGCTCACGCATGATCCGAAGGTCGACGTGCCGGCTCTCTCGGCCGCGCTGGAGCTCGACGTCGCCTATGTGGGGGCGATGGGGTCCCGGCGCAGCGATCGTGATCGACGGGCCGCCCTGCGGGAGGCCGGGGTCGGGGAGGAGGCGCTGGCCAGGCTGCGCTCCCCGATCGGACTCGACCTCGGCGCAGACACCCCCGCGGAGGTCGCCGTCTCGATCCTCGCGGAGATCCTCGCCGTGCGCGCGGCCCGCGGGACGGTGGAGCCGCTGCGCGATGGGAGCGGGCCGCTGCACGTGAGCCGCGGCCCCCGCGCCTGAGGGGTCAGCCCGAGGCGCCCAGGCGCCTGAGGGATCAGCCCGGGGTGCCCAGGCGCCAGAGCTGCTCGGGGAGGTCGAGGTCCGCGCCGTCCTCGAGGTCCGTGCAGTCCACCAGCTGCACGAGCTCCCGCTGGCCTCGCAGCAGCTCGCGGGCCCCCACCTCGTGATGCGCGGCGTCCGCCGCGGCGGCGGTCCAGCGAGCGTCGAAGAGCACCGGATGGCCCCGGCGGAGCCGCCCGGAGGCGTCACGGTGCGCGGCGGCGGTGATCTCCCCGCGGCGGTGGGCGGCGAGCACCCGGGCCACCTCCTCGGCGCTCACCCCGGGCCGATCCACCGGGGTGAACAGCACGTCTCGGCCGGGGCCGATCGCGGCCAGGCCCCTCTGCAGCGAGGTCCCCATCCCCTGGCGCCAGTGCGGGTTCTCCCGCGCCTGCACGCCGGGGACTGCCGCCACCGCGGCCCGCACCCGTGCCGCCTCCGCCCCGATGACCACCACGACCTCGGCGCAGCCACCACCGAGCAGCGCCCCGGCGAGGTGCTCGACCAAGGTGAGGCCGCGCGTCACCAGCAGCGCCTTGGGGCCACGGCCGAGGCGGGTGCCGGCACCCGCGGCGAGGATCAGGCCGACGGGCGGCTCAGCCTCGCCCCCGGGCCGCGGGCGGTCGGCCCCGGGAACGCTCACCGAGGCAGGGCCGGGCGCGCTCACCGAGGCAGGAAGGCGCTGCCGAACACGGGCAGGTCACGCACCCGCACCCCGGTGGCGTGGTGGGCGGCGTTGGCGATCGCCGCCGCGGCACCGACGATGCCGATCTCGCCGATGCCGCGGGCACCGAGCGGTCCGGCCTGCGGATCCTCCTCGTCCAGCCAGTGCACCTCAAGGGAGCGGATGTCGGCGTTGACGGGCACGTGGTATTCGGCCAGATCGTGGTTGACGACGTGGCCGAAGCGGGGATCGAGCTCGCCCTTCTCATGCAGCGCCATCCCCGCGCCCATGGTCATCCCGCCGAGGAACTGCGAGCGGGCGGTGCGGGGGTTGATGATCCGGCCGGCGGAGAACACTCCGAGCATGCGGTCCAGGCGGATCTCTCCGGTGCTCTCCTGGATGGCGACCTGTGCGAAGTGGGCACCATAGGAGTGCATCGCGAACCTCTGCTCGGCAGGGTTCTCCCCCGCCTCCCCGGTCGCTTCGGCGCCCTCGGCAGGCGCCTGGCCGTGCTCGCGGCGGAAGGTCTCCGCGGCGGCGATGACCGCCGCGCTCCAGCTGGCCATGCCGGTGGACCCGCCCGCGACGGTCGCGTTCGGCAGCGCGGTGTCGCCGATCTGCAGGGCGATCAGGTCCGGGTCCACCTCGAGGGCGTCGGCCGCGACCTGGGTCAGCGCGGTCCAGGTGCCGGTGCCGAGATCCGCGGCGCCGATGCCCACCTCGAAGGTGCCCGCCGCGTGACGGATCCGGGCGATCGAGCCGGGTTGGCGGGCGGCGGGATAGGTCGCAGAGGCGACACCGCTGCCGATCAGCCACTCGCCCTCCCGGCGCGCGCGGGGCCGCGGGTCACGCTCGCCCCAGCCGAAGCGCTCGGCACCCTCGCGCAGGCAATCGATCAGGCGGCGCTGGTTGAAGGGCAGGCCGGTGTCCGGGTCGAGCTCGGGCTCATTGCGCACGCGCAGCTCGATGGGGTCCACGCCGCAGGCCTCGGCGAGCTCGTCCATCGCGATCTCCAGGCCCACCATGCCGGGCGCCTCCCCGGGGGCGCGCATCCAGGAGGGGACGGCGAGGTCCAGCGGGAGCACCCGCTGGGTGAGGTGGCGGTGCGCGCCGGCATACATCTGGCGGGACGGCTTGATCGCCTCCTCGGGGAACTCCTTGGTGCGGGAGGAGCTGGAGACGGCGTCGAGGGAGAAGGCGCTGATGGTGCCGTCGGCCCGGGCTCCGATCCGGAAGTGCTGCGTGGTGGCCGGGCGGTACCCGGTGATCGCGAACATGTGCTGGCGGGAGACCGCGTACTTCACCGCGCGGCCGGGCACGGTGCGGGCGGCGAGGGCCGTGAGCATCATGTCCGCGTGGGGCACGCCCTTGGAGCCGAAGCCGCCGCCGACATGGGGGCTGATGATCCGCAGCCGCTCGGGGCCGATGCCGAGCATCGGGGCGAGCGCCTCCCGGGCCGGATGGACGCCCTGCGTGGAGGTCCACAGGGTGAGGTCATCGCCGTCCCAGCGCGCGATGGTCGTGTGGGGCTCCATCGGGTTGTTGTGCTCCAGCGGTGTCGAATAGCGCTGGTCCACGACGATCTCGGCGGCGGCGAGCGCGGCCTCGACGTCCCCGGTCTCGACGTCATCGGCGCCGTCCTCCGGCTCCCGCACGTCCGGGTGATCGGGACGGAAGCGGGCATCGTGGGGAGCGGCCTCGGTCGTGATCGCGACGAGGTCGGCGGCGTGGCGGGCCGTCTCCGGGGTCTCGGCCAGGACGGCGCCGAGGTACTGGCCGTGGAACCCGATCCGGTCGTCCTGGAGGATCGCCAGCTCCCCGTCCTCGGTATCGGCCAGGCGGGGCGCGTCCTGGTGAGTGAGCACCCGTGCCACCCCGTCGAGGGCGAGCGCAGCGGCGGCGTCGATCGCGGTGACGCGGCCGCGGGCGATCTTCGAGCACAGCGGGTAGAGGTGCAGCGGGTTCTCGACGGGATGCTCGTAGGCATAGGGGGCGCGGCCGCGCACCTTGTCCGGACCGTCGATCCGCACCCGGCCGGTGCCGATCGCGGAGGCACGCAGCAGGTCACTCATCACGGGCCTCCTCAGGCTCCTCGGGCTCCTCGGCGAGACCTGCGAGCTGCGCGAGCACGCTCACCATCACGCCCTGGGCCATGGGCAGCTTGAACTCGTTGCCCTCGACGGGCCGGGCCTGCTCGAGCTCGGCGGCCGCGGCCCTGCGGAACGTCTCGCGGGTGGCGGGCGCCCCGGCCAGGAGCTCCTCGGCGCGGCGGGCACGCCAGGGGGCGTGGGCGACCCCGCCGAGGGCGATTCGTGCGGAGCGGATCCTCGGTGCCGTGGCGCGCTGTCCGGGATCGCCCGGCTCGGCGTCGCTCGGTCCGGGGTCGCCCGGCTCGAGGTCGAGCACCGCCGCGACCGAGACCAGCGCGAAGGCGAAGGACGCGCGATCGCGGATCTTGCGGTAGGTCGATCGCGCCGAGCGCACCGGCGGCGGCAGCTCGACGGCGGTGATCAGGTCGCCGTGCTCGAGCACGGTGTCGCGCTCGGGCTCGGCGCCCGGGAGGCGATGCAGGTCGGTGAGGGGGATCCGCCGTTCCCCGCCGGTGCCGAGCACCACCACGGTGGCCTCGAGCGCGGCCAGCGCTACCGCCATGTCGGAGGGGTGGGTCGCGATGCAGTGCTCGGAGGCGCCGAGGATCGCGTGATAGCGGGTGTAGCCGCCGATCGCGGAGCAGCCGGAGCCCGGTTCGCGCTTGTTGCAGGGGGTGGTGGCGTCCTGGAAGTACACGCAGCGGGTGCGCTGGAGCAGGTTCCCCCCGGTGGTGGCGGCGTTGCGCAGCTGACCGGAGGCGCCCGAGAGCAGGGCGCGGGAGAGCATCGGGTAGTCGCGGCGCACCCGGGGATCGGCGGCGAAATCGCTGTTGCGGACCATGGCGCCCAGGCGCAGGCCGCCGTCGTCGAGCTCCTCGATGTCCGCGAGGTCCAGGCGGCCGACGTCGACCAGCAGCTCGGGCGCAGTGATCCCGAGCTTGAGGTGGTCCACCAGGTTCGTGCCCCCGGCCAGGTAGGTCGCGTCGGGCCGCTCAGCGACTGCGGCGACCGCGGCGGCGGGATCGCTCGCCCGTTCGTAGTCGAAGGGTCTCATCGTGCGTCCTCTCCTGCTGCCAGGTGCGCCGTCCGGTGCGCCGCGGGCTGCGCCGCCTGCTGTGCCGTCCAGTGCGCTGCGGGCTGCGCCGCTGCGGGCTGCGGCGTCTGACCCGCCGCCTGCTGCACGGCAGCGACGATGTTGACGTAGGCGCCGCAGCGGCACAGGTTCCCGCTCATCCGCTCGCGGATCTCGTCCTCGGTGAGCTCGACCGGGCGGCCCGGATCTGCGTCCACCGGGCTCGCGTCCTCGGGATCGGCGCCTACGGGGTCCTCGGTGACCACGCTGGGGCGCCCGTCGGCCGCCTCCCGGAGCACTCCGGCGGCGGAGCAGATCTGGCCGGGGGTGCAGTAGCCGCACTGTAAGGCGTCCTGGTCCAGGAAGGCCTGATGGAGGTCGGAGAGCTCGCCGTCGGGTGCGAGCCCGTCCGAGGTGATGACCTCCGCGCCGTCGACGGAGACGGCCAGCGCCAGGCAGGAGTTGAGGCGCCTGCCATCGATGAGCACGGTGCAGGCGCCGCACTGGCCGTGGTCGCAGCCCTTCTTCGGGGAGGTGTTCTCGAGATGGTCGCGCAGGGCATCGAGCAGGGTGGTGCGGGGGTCCACGATCAGCTCATGCTGCTGACCGTCGATGACGAGGTGCACTGGATGGCCCATCGGGCGCCTCCGGATCGGGTCGGGATTCGAACCTACTGTCCTCGGAGGTGCTCGGCAACCGGTCGCGCGCGCACCGACCGATCGTTCGCCCGCGCTCTGGGTGCGGGTCCTACGATCCCGTCATCCGTTCCGGGAGGAGAGCCATGGCGCGTCTGCATCGGGTGTCCCCGGAGCGCGACCCGGGCCTGTCCCGCTCCCTGACCTCGCGGGGCACCGTGCGCCTGACCCGGCCCGACGGTCGCGTCGCGAGTGGCCGCGATCGGCGCCGCGTCGAGGCGCTGGTCATCCCGCCCGCCTGGAGCGAGGTGTGGATCTGCGCGGACCCCCTGGGGCACATCCAAGTGGTGGGCACCGATGCCGCCGGGCGCCGGCAGTACCTCTATCACCCGCAGTGGCAGTCCCGGCGCGGCCGCAGCAAGTACGAGCGGGCGCTCGACCTCGCCGAGACGCTTCCGAGGGCCCGCGCCCAGGTCACGCGGGCGCTGCGGGGCGAGGACCTCGACCGGGAGCGAGTGCTGGCCACCGCCTTCCGCCTGCTGGACCTCTCGGCCGTGCGGATGGGTTCGACGGCCTCCCTGCGCAGCGGGCGCAGCCGGGGCCTGACCACGCTGCAGCGCCGGCACGCCCGGGTCGACGGCCCGGTGGTGACGCTCGCCTTCCGCGGCAAGAACCGGATCGAGCATCAGCTGGAGCTGGAGGACGAGGACCTCGCCTCCTCGATCAGGCAGCTGATCGTCGGCGACCCGCGCACCCTCCTGCTGAGCTGGCGGGAGGGCCGCCGACGCCGCTCACTCACCCCTGCCCTCGTCAACGAGCACATCGCAGCCGTCACGGGTGGCGCCTTCACCGCGAAGGACTTCCGCACCCTGCACGGCACCGTGATCGCCGCGCAGACCCTCGCCGATATCGGGCCGGTGCGCGGTCGCCGTGCCCGTGCGCAGGCAGAGCGGGCAGCGGTGCAGGCCACGGCGAGCGCGCTCGGGAACACCGTGGCGGTCGCGCGCAGCTCCTACATCGACCCCCGGGTGCTGACCCGGTATCGGCGGGGGGAGCTGCTGGCCGGGTCGCGCAGCCCGGAGGCGGCGCTGCGGGATCTGCTGCGGGGATGACCGTTGGGGATGACCGGTGGACATGACCGGTGGGGCATGACCGCACCCCGGGCACGGCCGCCGCTTGCTACGTTGGCGGGATGGATCTTCACGACCTCTCCCTGACCGGCGGCGATGACGGCTATGTGCACGTGCGCGGCGCGCGACTGCACAATCTGCGGGATGTCGATGTCGACCTTCCGCGCGGTCGGCTCGTGGCGTTCACCGGCGTCTCGGGCTCCGGGAAGTCCTCGCTCGCCTTCGGCACGATCCATGGGGAGTCCCAGCGTCGCTACCTCGAGTCGGTCGCGCCGTTCGCGCGCCGGCTGATCGGCAGCGCCGTGGACCCCCGGGTCGAGGCGGTCACCGGGATGCCGCCCACTGTCGCTCTCGAACAGCGCACCACGGCGGGCGGCACCCGCTCCACCGTCGGCACCACCACGAACCTCTCCAACGCGATCCGGCTGCTGTACTCGCGGGCCGGCGACCATCCGGCCGACGTCCTCGAGCGCGGCGCCGCCCTCCATGCCGCCCAGCACAGCGGCCTCCCCAGCGGCCGCCTGACCTCGGACTTCTTCTCCCCGAACACGCCCGACGGCGCGTGCCCGCGCTGCCACGGCGTGGGCGCCCTGCGCGAGCCCACGGAGTCCTCGATGGTCCCCGACGCCTCCGTCTCGATCGATGACGGGGCGATCGCCGCGTGGCCCGGGGCGTGGCTCGGCAAGAACTTCCGCGACATCCTCGCGACCCTCGGGATCGACATCCACCTCCCCTGGCGGGAACTGCCGGAGGAGACCCGCGACTGGATCCTCCACACCGAGGAGCAGCCGGTGGTGACCGTCGAACCGGTGCGCGAGCCCGGCCAGGCCCATGGCACCTACCAGGGGCAGTGGCGCAGCGTGGAGCGATACCTGCGCGACACGGTGGCGACCTCGAAGGCGGAGTCCTCACGCCGGCGCGCGCTCACCCACTTCGAGGTCTCCACCTGCCCGCTGTGCGAGGGGCATCGGCTGGGGCCGGACGCGCTGCGCGTCACCTATGCCGGTCTGCCGATCTGGCAGCTCACCGCGCTGCCGCTGGATGACCTCCTCGCCGCGCTGACCTCCCGCATCGAGGCGCTGCCCCGCGGCGAGGGCACCCCGGAGCAGGAGGCGGAGAGGATCCTGCTGCCCTCCGTGCTCCCGGTGCTGCGCACGATCGTGGGCCTCGGCCTCGGGCACCTCGCCCTGGATCGCCCGGCGGGCACCCTGTCCACCGGTGAGCTGCAGCGGCTGCGACTCGCCGCCCAGCTGCGCTCGGGCCTGTTCGGCGTGGCCTACGTGCTGGACGAGCCGTCGGCCGGGCTGCATCCCAGCGAGAAGGCGATGCTCCAGCACCTGCTGGACTCCTTCCTCGCCGAGGGGAACTCGGTGCTGCTGGTCGAGCACGACATGGCGCTGGTCGCCGACGCGGACTGGATCGTCGACGTGGGGCCGGGCGCCGGCTCCGACGGCGGCGAGGTTCTCTACTCGGGCGTCACCGAGGGGCTGGGCGAGGCGCAGGACTCGGTGACCGCCCGCTACCTCGACCCGGCACCGCTCGCGCTACGAGGATCCGACGACGTGCGCGAGCCCGGAGGCTGGCTCGAGATCGACGGGCTGAGCACGCGCACCCTGCGCGACGTGGACCTGCGCCTGCCGCTGCGGTCCTTCACCGCGGTCACAGGCGTCTCCGGGGCCGGCAAGTCCACGCTGGTCACGCACTGCCTGGGCACGATCCTCGGCGAGCGCGTGCGCACCACGGTGGCCGACGAGCCCGACCCGTCGGCCGACGGAACCGAGGTCGCCGCGCCCACCGACGCTTCCGGCGTCGCGGATGACCGGGTAGGGCACGGCGAGGTGCGCGGCGCCGAGGGCATCGACCGGCTCGTGCACATCACCCAGCGGCCGATCGGCCGCACGCCGCGCTCGTGCCTGGCCACCTATACGGGGCTGTTCGACCGGGTGCGGCGGCTGTTCGCCGGCACCCCCGAAGCGCGGGCGCGCGGCTGGGGCGTGGGCCGCTTCTCGTACAACGTCGCCGAGGGCCGCTGCCCCGAGTGCAGCGGCACCGGACACATCGAGGTGGAGCTCGTGTTCCTGCCCGGCTCCTATGCGACCTGCCCCCGCTGCCGAGGCACCCGCTACAACCCCGAGACCCTCGAGGTCCGGTGGGAGGGGCTGAACATCGCCGAGGTGCTGGGGCTGTCCGTGACGCACGCCCGCGAGGTGTTCGCCGCCGATCCGAGGATCTCGCGGGCGCTGGATGCGCTGCACGCGATCGGGCTGGGGTATCTCACCCTCGGCCAGCCCGCCACCGAGCTCTCCGGCGGCGAGGCGCAGCGGATCAAGCTGGCCACCGAGCTGCAGCGCACCGTGCGCGGGCACAGCGTGTACCTGCTGGACGAGCCCACCTCGGGCCTGCATCCTGCTGACGTGGATCTGCTGGTGAGCGAGCTGAACCGGTTGGTGGACGCCGGGCAGACGGTCCTCGTGGTCGAGCATGACCAGCGGGTGATCGCCCAGTGCGACCACGTGATCGACATGGGCCCCGGGGCGGGTGCGAAGGGTGGGCGGATCATCGCGCAGGGCGCTCCGGCGCAGGTCGCCGCGGCGGAGGCGAGCCTGACGGGGACGCATCTGCGCGACGCGGCCCGCGGCGGGGCCGGCTGAGCGGTCAGCTGCGCGGCGTGAGCTGTCCTTGCTCTGTAGCTCAGCGCGCCGTCGGAGCCCGTCCCTCAGCTCCGGCGGAACGGTCGGAGTCGGGATGATCACGGGCATGCCTGCAAGCGCCGGCTCGACGTCCGTCGCGTCCCTGTCCGCTCCGCGCGAGGTCGTCCCAGTGCGAGGTGCGAGCGCTCCCATGTAGTTGAGCACGGTGAGCAGGATGGACATGGCGCTGGCAACGACGGCGAAGTAGTTCCCGAGCACGAGGGCGGTGCCCATGCCACCGCTCCAGGTGTTCCGGAACAGCATCAGCTGCATGTCGAACAGGAGCACCACCAGCGCCAGCACCTTCGCCGCGTACGAGACCATCGCCCCCACCTGCCAGCCTCGGCCAACCTCCCGGTCACGGGCCATGCCCTTGACCCAGGGGTCGAACATGGTGGCGACCAGCAGCACGGACAGGATCTGGGCAGCGCCGAAGGCGGACTCCGAGACGCTCGCCCCCGACGTTCCCGCGGGAACGCTTTCGCCGCCGGTGGAGCGGGCGGCGGAGCTGGCACCGAGCTGCACCGATCGGCGGACGGCGCGATCGACGAGAAACGGCCCGGGACAGCGCACATACTCGGTCTGGTGAGCTGGGCGAGTGTAGTGTCCTGGCCACAGCGATATCTCGCGACGTCGTCGACGACGGGAGGGCTCACGGCCGGTTCGAGCTGCCAGAGCAGCTTCTGCGACCCGTGGTCTCGCCCTGATGGGCGACTGTCCCAACTCAGCGACCCAGATCTCGGAGAGGGTCATCCCAGGGAGGCTCCATGAACGCGAAAGTTGTGTGGGAGCCCTGGCCCACCGCCCCGGACGCGCCCGCCGGGTTGCTGCGCCCCGGCGCGGCCGCCCTCGGCATCCGCCACCAGGGGGAGCTGCGCGCCGTGCTGCGCCGCTGGGTCGGGGACAGCTCGAGGTGGTTCACCCGCTGGCCAGACGGCGGCCCGTCGGAAGCCCCGGCACCATCGATGTTCTTCGGCAGGGCAAGCAGCACCGACACCGCCGAGGCCTGGTTCGAGATGACCGGCGTCGACGGTCAGGACCAGGTGCTCGCCCGCGCCGCGATCGCGCCCGGGGAGGAACTGCGATGGCTCGATGAGCCGCCCGACGGCCCGCTCGGCGCTGTGACCGCCGGTCTCGCCGAGCTGACCTCCCGGGCGTTCGGACCGGGCACCGCGCCGCAGCTCCGCGACGGCAAGGTGCTCGCTCTGCCCGGGCCCGAGCTGCCCGGCCTCAGCGAGGACCTGCGCCAACGCTCGTGGCACGTGCGCGACCACCGCGGATCGGCAGGAGACTCGGTGCTCCGAGCCCTCGAGATGCCACCCCTGCGGGATCCGGAGGAGGACACTCTGCGGGCCCGGCGCGCCCACCTCGTCCGCTCGTCGGCCCCGCTGTCCGCACCGGGACTCATAGTGTGGCGCACCGGCGGCGTCCGCCTCTGGCGCGGCGGCGCGCATCCGCTGCTCGACGCCCCGGTCGCGCCGAGCGATCTCACGGAGGCCGAGTCGCTGCTCGCCGAACACGTAGCGGGCGAACCATTCGGCGACGCCTGACCGGGCGCGGCGAGTCGACCGGCTCAGCCGCTGAAGCCGCCGCCGGAGTGGGCCATGTCCTTGAATCGGGAGTAGTGGCCCTCGAAGGCGACCGGGATCGTCTTGGTGGCGCCGTTTCGGTGCTTGGCGATGATGAGGTCCGCCTCGCCGGCGCGGGCGGACTCCTTCTCGTAGTAGTCCTCGCGGTGGATCAGCAGGATGAGGTCGGCGTCCTGCTCGATCGAGCCGGATTCGCGCAGGTCGCTCATCATCGGGGTCTTGTCGGTGCGCTGCTCGCTGCCACGGTTCAGCTGCGAGATCGCGATGACCGGAACCTGGATCTCCTTGGCCAGGAGCTTCAGGGCGCGGGAGAACTCCGAGACCTCCTGCTGGCGGGACTCGACCTTCTTCCCCGAGCTCATCAGCTGCAGGTAGTCGATGACCACGAGCGAGAGGTCATGCTTCTGCTTGAGCCGCCGGCACTTCGCACGGATCTCCATCAGCGACATATTCGCCGAGTCGTCCATGAACAGCGGGGCGTCGGCGATGCGGCTCATCGCGCGGGCCATCGACTGCCAGTCGCGGTCATCCATCGAGCCATCGCGCATGCGGTTCATCGGCACCTGGGCCTCGGCGCTGAGCAGACGCATCGTGATCTCGGTCTTGTCCATCTCCAGGGAGAAGATCACCGAGGTCTTGCCGTTGTGGATCGACGCGGAGCGCAGCACGTCCATGCCGAGGGTCGTCTTGCCCATCGCAGGGCGGCCGGCGAAGATGATCAGCTGACCCGGATGCAGGCCCTGGGTGAGCTCATCCATCTCGGCGAAGCCGGTGGGGGTGCCAGTGACCTGGCCGCCGCGGTTCTGGGTGGCCTCGATCGCGTTGAGGGTCTCATCGATCACCTCGCCCAGCGGCAGGAAGTCCTCGCTCTGACCACGCTCGGTGACCGCATAGACCTGGGCCTGGGCCTCGTTGATGGCCTCCTCGACCTCGCCGCCGTCGGACGCATAGCCCAGCTGGACGATCCGGGTGCCGGCCTCGACCAGTCGGCGCAGGGTGGCGCGCTCGACCACGATCTCGGCGTAGTAGCCGGCGTTCGCCGCAGTGGGAACCATGTCGATGAGATCGGCGAGATAGGCGCCGCCGCCCACCCGGGCCAGCTCGCCGCGCTTGGAGAGCTCATCCGAGACGGTCACCAGGTCAGCAGGCTCACCGCGCCCGTAGAGGTCGATGATCGCCTCGAAGACCATCTCGTGGGCGGGCCGGTAGAAGTCGTTGCCGCGGACGATTTCGACCACATCGGCGATCGCGTCCTTGGACAGCATCATGCCGCCCAGCACGCCGCGCTCGGCGGGGAGGTCCTGGGGCGGGGTGCGCTCCAGGCCGCGGTCGGGTCCAGCTTCGAAGGCCTCGGTAGATGTCACCGAGCCAGTGTAGGAAGTCCGGCTGACCGTCGGGACGTGATCTCTGACGGATGGGGACGGCTGGTCCATGTGGAGGAGCGTTCCGCGGCCACCGGACCACCGGCGGCAGTGAGACTTGCCTCCTCGGCGAGGCATGCCTCGTCACGCAGGGGCCCACGGGAGTTCGCCCGGAACCCTTGACGGCTTGATCTGCACCAGAGGTACAGTGCCTATACGCACCGCACCATTGGTACACAGCCAATGGGAATCAGGAGGGCATCATGACCACCTCATCCGCATCTCCCCCGCCCGAGACGTCATCCCGCACCGACCGTGCGCACTCGACCTTGTTCCCCTACGCCCTCGCCGCGCTTGCGGCCACAGCGGTCGCACACCTGATCATCGGGCTCGCGGGCCACCGCATCACGGTGCTGACCACACTTCCTCTGCTCGTGATCGCGCTGGGCTATGCGACATACCTGGTGATCTACGGCCGGGCGCTGGGCCGTGTCCGCTATGGGCGCCTCGTCGCCCACGCCCTCACCTACGCGATCGTCAATACCGGCTACCTGCTGCACGCCTATGTGCTGATCGCGTCGGCCTCCCCTGCCATCCAGGGCGATGGTCACCTCGCTCTGAACGCCGGCTGGTTCGGCGCCACCTTCGGCATGGCCGGGTTCTGGGGGATCGGCCTGATCGCGCACGGACTGGCGGCGCTGCACGAGCGCGGCTTCGAGGCGCGACGCGCATGACCTCGCATACCGACCTGTCTGCGGAGGATGCCGAATGGGTCGAGGAGCTGGCCCGCTCCTGGATCGAGGTGTACAAGAAGTCCGCGACCACCCTCGCGCTGCTGCGGATCGTCGGCGAGCACGGTCCGATCTCGGCCACGGGGATCGCACCGCACTTCGCGAACGCCACGGGGTGGACACTCACGGATCGCGGTCTCTATCGCACGTTGCGGCGCCTGGCAGAGTCGGGGGTGCTCAGCCTCGAGAAGGTCGACGTGGCCCGCACCGGGGCGAAGCGTCAGGACTTCGCGCTCACTGCGATGGGTCGCGCCCATCTGGAGCGGATCGAGAACGAGCTGATCTGATCGTTCAGCTGGTCTGGACACCGAGCTGGTCCTGACATCGAGCTGGTCTGGACACCGAGCCGGCCCGGACACCGAGCTGGTCTGGACACCGAGCCGGCCCGGACACCGAGCTGGTCTGGACACCGAGCCGGCCCGGACACCGAGCTGGCCTGGGTACCGACGGGTCCGCGGTCACTCCCCCAGCGGCATCCCGAGCGCATAGGCCGTCTGAGCGAGGTGCTGGATGGCATCGTCGACGATACTCACCAGGCGTGCGCCCCGGGTGACGGGCGGATCCCACTGCTCGTCGATGATGTCGTCGAGAGCTGCCACCGAGAGGGTGTCGAGGTAGCTGTCCAGCGCGGCGAGCGTGGCGTGGACGTAGTCGATCAGTCCGGCGCCGTCGTCGACCAGGATCCGACGGGCCTCGGCGGGGGTGTGGCCGTAGCCGACAGCATCTCCGGCCGAGCCGAGGCCGAAGCGCTGGTCGAAGCCGTCCGCGGTCCACACCTGCTCGCCGTCGGCGAGATCGGCGAGCTGCACATCGATCTCGCGCCCGGTGTGCCAGAGCAGCCAGGCCACGGAGTTGGGGTGTCCACCGGGTCGGGCGTTGAGAGTCGCCGGGTTCAGCTGGTGGCGCAGACGCTCGGCGGCGTCGCGGGGGCGGGAGGTCAGGTCACGGAGGAGGTCGAGAGCGTCCATGTCCCGACGGTACTCCGCCGCACTCCATGGCTCACCCCTGTCGGACCGCGCGTACCCCTGCTCTCAGTCACCGGTCCCCGCTGCGAGCCAACCCGCCACCCCGTCAACTCGCCAGCCAGCCAGCCACCCCGTCAACTCGCCAGCCCGCCAGCCCGCCAGTCAGCCAGTCAGCCAGTCAGCCAGTCAGCCCGCCACCACTTCTCTGTCGCTGGTGACGGTTGAACGCTCCCCAGCCGTTCAAAGCTCACCAGAGACAGATTTCTGGTGGCGAGGGGACACCTGGTGGCGAGGGGACTTCTGGTGGCTAGAAGAGTGGAGATGGGGTGGGCCGGCACCGAGGCCGGGGCCGGGGCCAGCACCGGGGCCGGGATCAGTCCTCGACGATGACGCCGTCGGCCTGCTCGGGATGGCGCTGCAGCCAGCTCTCGATGAAGGGGCAGATCACCAGGACAGGCAACGAGATCGCCCTGGCCTCGGCGAGCGTGGTGCGCACGAGCACGGAGGCCACCCCTTCGCCCCTGTGCGCGGGGTCGGTGACGGTGTGGATCAGCTCGATCCGGTGACGGGTCCGCTCATAGATCATGATGCCCACGACCTCGCCGCCGCGCACCGCCTCGTAGCGTCCGATGGCTGGGTTGTCGCGGACCGCGATGGTCTCTTCCGGGCCGTGGACATGGTCCTCGACGTCGCTGCTGCTCAGCCGAGCTCCTTCCGGGGCTGCCTCCACGGTACGGCAGGGGAGCCGGAGCTGTCAGGGCACGGAGCGGTCCGGTTCCGCTCCGGCGGGAGGGTCCGGCGTGGGAGCATGCTGGGCGTGATCGAGAAAACCGCAGATATTCCGTCCTCCCCCACCGCCGCGGAGCAGACGGAGCCGACGGAGCCGACAGAGCAGTCGGAACAGGTGGAGCAGCCAGGGCAGGTGGACCAGTCGGAGCAGTCGGCCTTCACCCGGGCCGCCGACGCCCTGCAGAGCCATCGCGCGCATTCGGAGGTCTGGGGGGATGAGCGCGAAGCGGTGAGCATCGCGCTGCAGTGGGCCGCCGCACACACCACGGTCGCCACCGATCCCAAGACCACCGCCCGCAGCGCCTCCGCATTGCAGGAGGACGTCGGCGAGACCATCACCGAGGGCGGCATCGGTGCCGAGCGGGCGATGGAGCTGTTCGACCAGGTGCTGCTGCCCGCGACCCGCTCTGCCGAGGATCCGATGAACCTCGCCTACATCCCGGCCGCACCCACCCGGGCCGCGGTCGCCTTCGACTCCGTGGTCTCCGCCGCGAACGTCTTCGGGGGGATCTGGGAGAACGGCGCGGGCGCGATCTTCGCCGAGAACCAGGTGCTGCGGTGGCTCGCCGATCTGCTGGGCTGGCCCGCCGAATCCGCCGGGGTGTTCGTCGCCGGCGGCACCCACGGAAACCTCTCCGCGCTCGCGACCGCCCGCGACCACGCACTGCGGAGGCGCGGACGCCGGCCGGAGGGAGGCTGGGCCCTGGCCTGCGCCTCGACCGCGCACTCCTCGATCTCCTCGGCCGCGCGGCTGCTGGACATGGACCTGATCTCCGTGCCGGTCGATGATCGCGGGCATCTCACCGGCGACGCGCTCGAGCGCGCGCTCGAGGCCGACCCCCGGATCTGCGCGGTGGTCGCCTCGGCGGGGACCACCAACGCGGGCATCGTGGACGACCTCGCCTCCGTGATCGAGGCGGCCCATCGCCACGGCGCCTGGGTGCACGTGGACGGCGCCTACGGCGGGGCAGCCCTGGCGGCGCCGAGCGCCCGGGAGCGCTTCGCGGGGATCGAGCAGGCCGACTCCTTCATCGTGGACCCCCACAAATGGCTGTTCGCCCCCTACGACTGCTGCGCCCTGCTGTACCGGGACCCGCGCCCGGCTGCGGCGGCGCACTCCCAGCACGCCGCCTATCTCGATTCGATCGACCGCGGCGAGTCCAACCCCGCCGATCTCGCGGCGCACCTCTCGCGCCGCACCCGCGGGCTGCCGCTGTGGTATTCGCTCGCCACCCATGGCACCGACGCGTACTCCGCCGCGGTCGAGCGCTGCCTGGCGGCCTCCCGCACCGTGGCGCGCGCGATCGGGGAGACGGAGCATCTCGAGCTGCTGCTCGAGCCGGAGCTGTCGGTGGTGGTGTTCCGTCGGCCCGGATGGACGCCGGCCGACTATCGCCGCTGGTCGCAGCGGCTAGCGAAAGAGGGGACGCTCCTGTGCGTGCCCACCGCCTTCCAGGGGGAGGTCGCGCTGCGGCTCGCGTTCGTGAATCCGGCGACAGATCCGGCGGCGGTGATCGAGGTGCTGCGCACCACGATGCTGGCGGCCGACGGCAGCTGAGGCACCCGCACGCGGGGCGCCAGCAGCTGAGGCGCCAGCTGCTGAGGCACCGGCTGCTGAGGCGCCGGCGGGCCCCTCACTCCCCCGCCAGCTGCTCCTGCAGCGCGTCGAGCCGGGTGACGTCCTCGTCCCTGCCGAGCTGGGCCCAGCCCTCGCGGGCGCGACGGGCCGCTCGGCGCGCCTGCGCCTGCTCCCCCCGCGCGGCGAGCAGGTGGGCGTGGCGGTCATCGAGGTACGTCGCCCAGTAGCGGGCGCGGGCATCGTGGCCCGGGGGCATCTCGTCGATCGCCTGCATCGCCTCGCGGCGCCGCTGCTCGCAGTCCCGCTCCTCCACGCCCGTCACGCCACGTGCCAGGGCGTCGCCGGTGGCGATGAACAGGCCCACCCGGGCATCGACCCGATGATCCCAGAGCAGCTCCGTGGGCAGCACCGGGCGGCCGCCGTCCGGACGGGTGCGGCGCTCGACCGCGCGTGCCGCCGCGATGACCGGCTCGAGCTTTTCAAGGTCGAGCGCCCGCCGCAGCACCAGGGCGCTGGCCTCGAGCTCGGTGCGGATCAGCTCGCTGCGTGCCGCGGCCGGGGTGCTGAGGTCGTCAGCGAGGCGACGGGCAGCAGTGGCCAGCGTGCGCAGCTCACGCAGCGACGCGGCCTGCTCGCCCTGCCGCTCATGGATGCTGGCGCCCAATCGGGCGGCCTCGAGCAGCCCGTGCTGGTCACGCTGCCCTCGCGCGATGGTGCGCGCCTGCTCGAGAGGCACCCAGGCGGCCTCATAGCGCTCCGCCTGGACCCGCTGTGCGGCCACGGCGAGCAGCGGCTCGACGCGCAGCTCCTCGCGACCGAGGGTGCGCTGGAGGGAGACCAGCCTGCCCGCGGTGAACGAGGCATGCGCGGCGGCGCCGGCGGCCATCAGGGCCCGCAGCAGCGCGGTGATCAGCCCGATCCGCAGCGGCGGGTCCTCGATCTCGTGCAGGGCCTCGAGCGCCTCCAGCGCATGGTGCACCGCCTGCAGCGGATGCTCGATGCCGAGGGTGCGTGCCAGCACCGCATGCGCGCCGATGACGGTGCGGGCAGGGTCAGCGCGCGGCCCGTCGGCCTCGACCTCCGCCAGCTCGCTCAGCTCCAGGAGGTCCAGCGCGGCGGTGGTCGCACCCGGGAGGTCGCCCATGCCCTCGAGCGCCTGGGCGAGGTGCAGCCGCAGTTCCAGCTCCGGGTCGACCAGCAGCCGTTCCCGTACTGCGGGGAGCGCAGACAGCGCCGCTCGCAGCCTGGCCGCATCCCGTCGCGGATCCGGCGCGACGTCCCGCGGTCCGGGCAGCGAGGAGCGCGCGAAGGCGCGCATCACCACCAGCATCTCGGCCGACGCCTGCGGGGCCTGCCCTCGCCGACGACCACGGGAGGTGGGTGCGGTCTCGAGCGCCGCCCGGCTGAGTGCGCTGGGTCCCGACAGCGCGGGCTCCCGCTCGAGCAGGACGGTCAGCATCGCCGCCGCCTGCTCGAAGTAGCCCTGGCGGTGCAGCAGGGAGACCAGATCCGCGGTGTCATCCCTGATCCGGGACGGGTCAGCGCTCATCAGAGCTCCATGCAGCGCCATCCGCAGCAGATGGAAGCGGTCCGCAGGAGCGGCGGGAACCCGGCGGAACTCCCCCACCAGGCGGCGGGCGTCACGGGGGTGCTCGGCATGGAGAAGGTCGCTCGCCCGGTGCGCGGCCTCCCGGACGTCTCCCGGGTGCGGCAGCGGCAGCTCGGCAGGTCGCAGTGCGGCCCGGAACCGGCCGAGATCTGGCAGGCCGCTGCCGACCTCGTCACCACCGGGGCCCGGGAGCGAGGAGGCGCCAGAAGTGATCACAGACCGAAACCTACCAAGCGTCCATGCATCAGCCCACAGCCAGGTCTCCTCCGTACAATGACCGGGGCCCTCGAGGCCGCGACCGACGAGAAGAGGTAGAAGGTGGTTGTCGACCTGACAGGGGGCACGGCGGCCTCGACCCCTCACTCCCAGGTGCAGGATCCCCATGACGCCCGTGCACGCCCTGCCCGCGAGGGACGCTTCACGGGGCATCTCCACTTCGACGAGACCATCGTCCCGGTGCTGCACACGGACTTCGACGTCGCCGCATATGTGCGCAGGGGCACCGCACGGCTCGAGGTGGACACCGCGCTGCAAGCGACCGAGGAGCCGCTCGGCGAGGACCTGCGCCTTGCCCTCGGGGTGCTGCAGCGCCTGGAGTCCTCGGCGCTCGGGGAGTCGCGGGCGATGCTCGCGACCACCACCGGCAACGAGGCCCGGATCACCGCCTTCCTGGCCACCTGGCTGGTGGACCGCTTCTGGCAGTCCCGTGCCCTGCGCGATCTGCTCACCGGGGACCACGCCACCGACCGTCCCCGGGCCCGGCACCACCCACATCCACTGGCCGCGCTGCGCCGTCTCCATGTGGATCGGGTCCAACCGCTGCTGACTCCGGTGTGGAACGTGACGGCCGGCGAGGCCCTGCCCGCCGGCCATATGGCGCGCATGGCGATCCAGGAGGCGTCCCTGCAGGCGGCCCTGGTGGCGGTCTCGCGCCGGACCTCCGGGGAGGCGCGACGCGTCCTCGATATGGTCGCCGAGCGGCATCAGGCCGCTGTCGACTTCTTCGTCGCCGAGGCGATCGCCCGCCTCACCCGCTCTCGCGGTGAGGCCATCACGGCCCGGGCGCTGCTCTCGTTCGGCTCGCCGCTCGACGGCGGCGGGCTCATCGATCCTGACCTGCGCCCCGCCCTCGCCGTGCTCGGCGCGGACCCTCGCGATCGCGCTGCCCTGCGGCGCGCCCGGTTCGAGATCACCAGGCTCCTGCCCGGCCCCGATCTCCCGGACCCCTACCTCAGCTCTCTGCCCAGCACCGGAGTGTGACATGGCTTTCGACCTCGATCAGTTCGCCCAGACCTCGATCCCCGTGAAGTACGAGGACCTCGACTTCGACACCTTCGACACCCAGCCGCTGGATGCGCAGACCCTGCGCTCGCTGCGCTATATGTGCGACGTCGAGTACCACACCTCCTGCTTCCTGCGCGATCTGCTGGTCACGCCCTCCCACCGCGAGGAGGACGCCGGCGGCTTCATGACGATGTGGAATCGTGAGGAGTTCTGGCACGGGGAGGCGCTCTCGATGGTGCTGGCACGGCACGGGATCATCGTCGACTACGACGAGATCAAGGCCAAGCGCGTGAAGCTGGGCTGGATGGGAGCGCTCGGACCGCTCAAGCAGTCCGTGCTCACCAACCTCGCCGGGACCGACTTCGTCGCCGTGCACATGGTGTGGGGCGCGGCCAACGAGCTCTCGGCCGTGGCCGCCTACCGTCGGCTCTCCGCACTGACCGACCATCCGGCCCTGTCCCCTCTGCTGAAGCGCATCGCCCAGCAGGAGACCCGCCACGTCGCCTTCTACACCACCCAGGGCAGGGAGCGGCTCGAGGCCTCGCAGGCGGCGCAGAAAATCGTGCGCCTGGTGATGAGCCGGGTCTGGAAGCCGGTGGGCAGCGGCATGATGGACGAATCCGAGGTGGTGCACGTGATGAACCATCTCTTCGGCGGCAAGTCCTCGGAGCTGGACAAGCTCGACAAGCGGATCCAGAAGCTGCCGGGTCTGGACGGGCTGACCATCTTCCGCAGCGCCTTCGCCCGCCTCGGCATCCCCGCCTGAAGCGGCCCGGAGGGCCTGGAGCGGCGGGCGCGGTCAGCCGATCTGGAAACGGTCAGCCGGGGTGGGGGCGGTCAGTCGTCGTCGTCATCATCGTCGGAGTCGTCGTCGTCCTCGCACTCCAGCTCGCCGTCGTCCCACTCGCAGACGCCAGAAGGGCGGGAGGGGGCGCTCTTGCTGCTGCCGGAGGAGGAGCTGTTCGACCCCGAGGAAGAGCTGCCGGAGCTGCCGGAGCTGCCGGACCCGCTGGATGAGCTGGAGGACGAGCCCGCGGAGCGCGGCTTCGGAGCGGGCGCGGGCGCAGGGGACGCCACGGGCTCCATCGTGCCCACCCCGGTGTCGGAGTGGATACCGCGCACCGGCTGTTCGGAGGCGGTGGGCGCGGGCAGAGCGACAGATTTTCCTGCAGGCTGCGCCCCTTCACTCGCAGGCTGCGCCGCGCTCTCCGACGCCGGGGCCTCCGCACCGCCCGCGACCGAAGTCTCTCCGACCGAGATCCCGGCCCGCGCCTGCGGGGCGTCATCCATCGAGGGCAGCACGGCGAGACCGATCACCGCGAGCGCGACCACCACGATGATCCCGAGGGTCCGCAGAATCTTCATGTCAAGCATGTTCGCCGCCGCCGATGAGGTGCTCGTGAAGGCGAGATGAGAGTCCTCTCATGAACGTAGTGGCCTGCGGTGACACAGCTCAGGCCTCAGGATCGACGATCTTGTAGCCAGCGCCGCGCACCGTCACCAGGCGGGCCGCGCCGAGCTTGCCGCGCAGGTAGCCCACATAGACGTCGACCACGTTCGAGGCGCCGTCGTAGTCGTAGCCCCACACCTTGGACAGCAGCAGGTCCCGGGTGAGGACCTGGTTCGGGTTCTCGAGGAACACACGGGCCATCGTGAACTCGCGGGAGGACAGCTCCACCGAGCGCGGCTGGCCGCCGGTCGTGCTGCTCGCGATCCGGGTGCGCAGGTCCAGCGACAGGTCCCCCAGCTGGAGGACGTCCGCGCTGACGGCGCCCGAACCAGCGGTGGCCTCGCGGGCGCGGAGCTTGACCCGGGCCAGCAGCTCCTCGAAGCGGAACGGCTTGGCGATGTAGTCGTTCGCCCCGCCCTCGAGGCCCTGCACCGTGTCATCCACCCCGGTGCGCGCCGTGACCATCAGGATCGGGATCTGCACGTCCATCGCGCGCAGCGCCTTGAGGACCTGGAAGCCGTCCATCCGCGGCAGGCCCACATCCAGGATCAGCAGATCGAAGTCGCCGCTGGAGCCGAGGTCGAGGGCGGAGATGCCGTCCTCCACCACGGTCGAGGCGAAGCCGTTGGCCTTGAGCCCGCGTTCCATGAACCGGGCGATGCGCGCTTCGTCCTCGGCGATGAGGATCCTCATCCCCTGTCCCTCCTCGATGCTGTGGTGTCGTCGGCGGCGGATGTCCGCACCCGCCTGTCAGTATCCCCGGTGGTGCCATCCTGGGTCCGTTCGTCCGCCGATGGCCCGTCCGCGAACTGCGGGAACACGATGGTGAACGTCGACCCCTGGCCCGGCTTCGAGAGCAGGCGCACCACCCCGCCGTGACCCTCGGCGATCGCGAGCACGATCGGCAGGCCGAGCCCCGAACCCGATCCCCGGCTGCCGTCGACCCGCGTGAATCGTTCGAAGATGCGTCGCTGGTCCTCGGAGCTGATGCCGATACCCTCGTCCTGCACGGTCACGTGGATCTCGGGGCCCTCCGGTCCCAGCACGCGGTCCACTCCGAACCGGATCCGGCTGCCCTCGTCGCTGTAGCGCACGGCGTTCGCGGCCAGCTGCACCACCGCCTGCGCGAGGCGCTGCTCGTCGGCGTCGGCCACCACGTCGACAGTGTGCTCGAGGATCCATTCGCGTTCCGCGATGTGCTCGATCCGGGCGAAGGCGGAACGGGCGAAGCCGGCCAGGTCCAGGGACTTCAGCCGCACGTAGTCGGGGCGCGCCGAGGCGGCGAGCTCGGAGAGGTCACCCACGACCCGCCCCATCCGGTCCAGCTCCTCGAGCGCGATATCGCGGGACTCGCGCACATCGTCGGCATCCTCGACGTCGGTGGTCTCCAGGGTGCCGCGCACGATGGTCAGCGGGGTGCGCAGCTCATGGCCGACGTCGCTCATGAAGCGGCGCTGCTCGGCGAAACCTGCCTGGATGCGGCCCAGCATGCGGTTGAAGTTCTGCGCGAGCGCCCCGATCTCATCCTGCTCCTCGGGGACCGGCACCCGATACTCCAGATCGTCGACCGTGATCTGCTCGGTGGCCGCACGGAGGTCCTCCAGCGGCCGCAGCAGGCGCCCCGTGACCACATAGCCCACCCACCCCGCGACCAGCAGCGTGATCACCGCGAGCCCGGCGAAGGTGAGGACGCTCTGCCACAGGTCGCGGCGCTGGGCACCGATGTCGTTGGCGACCACGAAGATCCCCTCGGAGTCATCTCCCTCGACGCTCACGGAGACGATCAGGACCTGCAGCTCCCTGCCGCGGGCCTCCATCGAGACGATCACCGAAGAGCCCGGCCTGTGCGCAGCCAGCAGCTGCTCGAGCACCTGCGGGGACTCCGCGGACTCGCTCGGCAGCAGCGCGAAATCCTGCTCCCGGGGCTGATAGAGAGGCTTCCCATCCAGGAAGGTGATCACGGATTCATAGTTCGACGGCGCCGCGGAATCGGTCGCATGGAGCAGCACGCTGTCCACCGTGGTGTGGACGCGGCTGCCGTCCTCGTTCACGCTCTCGGCGATCAGGCCGAGCTCGCTGTGCTCCTGCCAGAGCTCAGCATTGACACGCGTCTCGAGCGCACGGAACTGCGCCGCATAGGTGAGCACCCCGGTGACGGCGAGGCCCACGGTCATGAACGCCATCATCGCTGTGAGCACACGGATGCGCACCGTGCGCCCGCGCGTGAAGGCGCCGACGGGGCGGGCGCGGGGGCGTTCCTTGGCCATGAGGGGAATGGTAGGCGAGGGGGCTGAGGCGGGGAGGGCCGCGCGTTCCGTCAGCCCCGCCCGAGCCGCCGCTTCACGATCCCGACCAGTCCGCCGCGCTCCTTGAGGGACCGGCGGCGGCCATGGGCGCCCGTCTCGAGGCTCGTGACCACGGTCCCACCGGGACGGTCAGCGCCACCGCGACGATCAGCGCCGCCAGGGTGGTCAGCGCCACCCAGATGGTCAGGACCACCGGGACGATCGTCGCGGCGAGCAGGGTCTTCTCCTGCCGGTCCGGCCTCGCCCCACGCAGTTCGCGCCTGCGACCGCTGCTCGGCCTCGCGGCGCTCCCGCTTCTGGTTCTCGGCCTGCGCACGGCTCTCGCGCAGCTGTCCCAGCCGCGCCTCCTCACGCAGCCGCTTCCGCTCCCCCGGGCCCTCGGCGATGCGGTAGAGCACCGGGACGATCACGAGGGTCAGCAGGGTCGAGGAGATCAGGCCGCCGATGACCACCACGGCCAGGGGCTGGGCGATGAAGCCGCCGTTGCCGGTGATGCCCAGAGCCATCGGGATCAGCGCGAAGATGGTTGCGGCGGCGGTCATCAGGATCGGGCGCAGCCGCTTGGCGGCGCCCAGATGCAGGGCCTCGTCCAGCGTCATCCCGTGCCGTCGGTACTGGTTGACCAGGTCGATCAGCACGATCGCGTTGGTGACCACGATGCCTACCAGCATCAGCAGGCCGATCATCGAGGCGAGTCCCAGCGGCACCCCGGTGATGACCAGCAGGCCCAGGGCGCCAGTGGCGGCGAAGGGGATCGAGACCAGCAGGATCAGCGGCTGGATCAGGGACTTGAAGATCCACACCAGCAGCACGTACACCAGCAGGATCGCGGCGAGCATGGCGATGCCGAGCTGACCGAAGGTCTCGTCGATGTCCGCGGCGGTGCCGCCGATCGTCGCCTCGACGCCCTCGGGCAGCTCCGCGCTGTCGATCGCATCGTTCGCGGCGGCGGTCGCGACGGAGACGTCCTCACCCGCGGGGGTGAGCGAGACCGTCACGGTCTCCAGGCCGTCCTGGGTCGCGATCGAGGGGCGCGAGAGCTGCTCCTCGACGGTCGCGACGTCCTGCAGCGGGATGGCACCCATCAGCTTCAGGTCCTTCAGCTGGGTGAAGGTATCGATGCTCTCGCCGCCGGCGACATAGATGTCCAGCTCGTTGTCGTCCAGGGTGATGGACCCGATCGCGCCGGGGTACATCTGCTGGGCGACCAGTCCGATCACGGCCTCCTCGGTGAGCCCGCGCTGTGCGGCGGCCTCGCGATCCACGGTGACCACTGCGGTGGGCTGGTCGGCCTGCAGGTCGCTGCCCACCTCGGCCACGCCGCTGGGCAGCGGGTCGAGCTCGGCGAGGATCGCGTCGTTCGCGGCCTGGCGGTCTGCGGGGGTGGGCCCGGTGATGAGGATGTCCACCGAGCTGGAGCCGGTGGGCGAGGCGATGTCCGCGGCCTCGATGGTGCCGGCCTCGGGCAGCGCTTCGAGGGCCGCGACCATGTCGTCCAGCAGTGCCGTCTGATCGGCGTCGGCGTCGGTCGTGATCGAGAAGCTGACCTCGTTCCCCGCGCCGCCGCCGAAGCCGAACTGGCCGCCACCGATGGTGGTCTGCACGGTCTGCACGCCGTCGATCTCCAGCAGCGCCTCCTCGCTCTCGGTGGCCTTGTCCGAGGACTGCTCGAGGCTGGTGCCGGCGGGGAGGGTCTGGGTGAGGGAGGCGATGTTCTGCCCGGTGTCGCCCAGGAAGCTGATGTTCACCAGCGGGATCAGGAAGACGGTGCCCACCAGGATCCCGATCGAGACCGCGATCGTGGCGAGTCGGCGCGGCAGGGTGTCCAGCACCAGGCGCAGCAGCGGCGCGTACATCCGGTGCAGCCAGGTGCGCTCCTCCTTCGCCTCGGACTGCTCCTGGATCGCCGCTGCCTGCGCGGGATCGTCGGGGTCGATGTCCTCATGCCCCTTGGGCACCTTGAGGAACCAGTAGGCGAGCACCGGCACGATGGTCAGCGCCACCAGCAGCGAGGACAGCATCGCGATGCCGACGGTCAGGGCGAAGGGCCGGAACAGCTCCCCGGCCATCCCGGCGACCACCGCGATCGGCAGGAACACCACCACGGTGGCGAGGGTCGAGGCGGTGATGGCGCCGGCGACCTCCTTGACGCCGTCGAGGATCGCTCTGCGTTTGGTCTTGCCGTAGGCGAGGTGCCGGGTGATGTTCTCGATGACCACGATCGAGTCGTCGACCACGCGGCCGATCGAGATCGTCAGCGCCGCTAGGGTGAGCATGTTCAGCGTGTACCCGGTGACGTACATGCCGATGAAGGCGATCAGCAGCGAGGTCGGGATCGAGATCGCGGTGACGACCGTCGGCCGCACCCGGCGCAAGAACAGCAGGATCACGCCGACGGCGAAGAGCAGGCCCAGCAGGCCCTCCTCGGCGAGCGCGAGGATCGACTCCTGGATGAAGGGGGCCTGGTCGAAGACGACGTCGGCCTCGGCGTTCCCGCCGACGCCCGCGAGGGTGTCCGCAAGGACCCCCTCGACACCCTCGGAGACGTCCACGACGTTCCCGTCGACGGTCGCGGTGACCATCAGCACCAGGGACTCGCGCCCGTTGGTGCGGGAGATCGAGGTGGCCTCCTGTGTGGCGCGCTCGACGGTGGCGACCTCGGAGAGGGCGACCGGCTGAGCGGGCTGCTGGGGCTGGGCGTCAGGCAGCTGCTGGCCGTCCGGGCCCCGCTGGCCCTCTTCCCCCTGCTGGCCCTCCTGGCCCTCATCGCCCTGCTGACTGCCTTCGGCGGGCATCAGCACGATCGCCTCGAGGCTCTCGATGCTCTCCACGCCCTGGCCGAGCACCACGTCCATGGTGCGGTCACCATCGACGACGGAACCGCCGGGCAGCGAGAGACCGCTCGCGTCCAGCGCGGTGGTGATGTCGTCCTCGGTGAGGCCGTGCTCCGCCAGGGCGGCCTCATCCGGGGTGATCCGCACGATCTCCTCCGGGGCGCCGATCACGGCGACCGAGGAGACCCCGCCCACCCGCTCGAGCTCCGGCCGGACCGACGTCTCGAGCCGGGAGGCGAGGTCGGAGGGGTCCAGGTCCGAGGAGACGGACAGCACCACGGCCGGCAGGTCGCTGGTGCCACCGGAGATGACCTGCGGATCGGCATCCTCGGGCAGCTCGCCTTCGATGCGGGTCAGCGCGGCGTCGACCTGGTTGGACGCCCGGGAGACGTCCACGCCGTAGGTGAGCTCGACGGTGACCATGGACATGCCCGCCTGCGAGCTCGAGGAGGTCGCCTCGACGTTCTCGAGCCCGCTCAGCGACTGCTCGACAGGAGAGGTGATGCGGTCCCGGACCTGCTCGGAGGAGGAGCCCGGGGAGACGGTCATCACCTGGATCTGCGGGAGCGACACCGAGGGGATCAGCTCCTGGCGCATCGTGGTCATGACGAACACGCCGATGATCGACACGGCGATGCACACCAGTGCGATGAAGGACCGATTGTTCAGGCTCAGCGTGGCCAGGCGGTTCATCCTGCTCCTCAGGGGTGCGCGGCGGGTGGCGGTGCGGCCCGCCGCCTCGCCCTGCGGCCCTGGCGTCGAGTCTTCCGCAAGAACCTTCTCACGGGAACCTGCGAGAACGGATCCGACGAAGAGAGGAGATCACGACGCACAATGGAGGGGTGCCCTCCGGTCCCTCCTCCGACGACTCCCCGCGCGAGGAGCGTGCGCGGCGCACCGTCGACCGGCAGATCCTGGTCCTGGCGATCCCGAGCCTCGGCGCGCTCGTGGCCGAACCGCTGTTCCTCCTCGCGGACTCGGCCTTCATCGCACGGGTCTCGACCACCTCGCTCGCCGGCCTGGGCCTGGCCTCGACGGTGCTCACCACCATCGTGGGCCTGGCGATCTTCCTGGCCTACTCCACGACCGCGGCTGTGGCCCGCTCCTTCGGCGCCGGCCGCAGCCGGGAGGCGATCTCCCGCGGGATCGACGCCTGCTGGCTCGCGCTCGTCGTCGGTGCCGCCTCGACGCTCCTGCTGGTGGTGGCCGGGAAGCCGCTGCTCGCGGCCTTCGGGCCCTCGCCCGAGGTGCTGGCCGAAGCGGTGATCTACCTGCGCATCAGCGCTTTCGGCCTGCCCGCGATGCTCGCCGTGCAGGCCGCGACCGGCCTGGTGCGCGGCCTGCAGGACGCGAAGCTGCCCCTGGTGGTGGCCGTCGGTGGCGCGCTGGTGAACATCCCCTTGAACTGGGTGCTGATCTTCGGGCTGGACCTGGGGATCGCCGGGTCCGCGATCGGCACCATCATCAGCCAATGGGGCATGGTGGCCGTGCTGCTCGCCGTGATCATCCACCGCGCCCGCCGTGAAGGGATCGCCCTCACCCCGCACCTGAGCAACCTGGTGGCCGTGGGCCGGGACGCGGTGCCGATGTTCGTGCGCACGCTCGGGCTGCGAGTGGTGGTGATCGCCGCGACCGTGGTCGCGACCGGTCTGGGCGAGGTGCAGCTGGCCGCGCATCAGCTCGCCATGACCGTGTTCACGGTGCTCTCCCTGGCGCTGGACTCCCTCGCGATCGCCGGCCAGGCCCTCACCGGCCGCTACCTGGGCGCTTCGGATCCCGGCACCGTGCACGCCGTGACTCGGCGCCTGATGACCTGGGGCGTGGGCGGCGGCGCGGTGGTCGCCGTGCTGCTGCTGGCCGGGAGCTACGTGGTTCCCGAGCTGTTCACCCCCGACGTCGCCGTGCAGGAGCACCTGCGCGCCGCACTGTGGGTGCTCGTGATCACCCAGCCGATCGCCGGCTATGTCTTCGTGCTGGACGGAGTGCTGATGGGCGCGGGCGACGCCCCCTACCTCGCCAAGGTGGGCAGCCTGATCGCGATCGCGATCCTGCCCGGCGCCGTCCTGGTGGCCTGGTGGGCACCGGCAGGGCCGCTGGGTCTCGCGATGCTGTGGCTGGCCTGCAACTTCTTGTTCATGGTGCTGCGCGCAGTGAGCCTGGGCCTGCGCGTACGCACCGACGACTGGATGCGGCTGGGCAGCTGAGGCCCGGCCGCACCCGGGCTCATCCCTGCTCGACCGCCGCGCGCGAGTCGACAAACGCCTGCACCGCGGCCTCGACATCCGCGTCGGTGTGGGCGGCGGAGAGCTGCACCCGGATCCGGGCCTTGCCCTGCGGGACCACGGGATAGGAGAAGGCCGTGACATAGACGCCGTGCTCGAGCATCGCGTCGGCGATCCGGCCGGCCAGTGCGGCGTCTCCGAACATCACCGGCACGATCGCGTGCTCCCCCGGCAGCAGCTCGAAGCCCTCCTCGCTCATCCGGCGGCGGAACAGCTCGGCGTTGCGGAACAGGGTGCCGCGCAGCTCGGCGCTGCCCGCGACCAGCTCGAGCGCGGTGAGGGTCGCGGAGACGATCGAGGGGGCCAGCGAGTTGGAGAACAGGTAGGGGCGGCCCTTCTGGCGCAGCATCGCCACGATCTCGCGCCGGCCGGAGACGTACCCGCCGCTCGCGCCGCCGAGCGCCTTCCCGAAGGTGCCGGTGTAGATGTCGATGCGCTCGGAGACCCCGAAATGCTCGGGTGTGCCCGCGCCGGTCGCACCCATGAAGCCGACGGCGTGGGAGTCGTCCACCATCACCAGCGCCCCGAACTCCTCGGCGAGATCGCAGATGCCCGGCAGCGGGGCGAGGTAGCCGTCCATCGAGAAGACGCCGTCGGTGACGATGACGGTGCGGCGCGCGCCCTTGCCCTCCCGCAGTGCCGCGGCGGCCTCGAGCTGGGTGCGGAGGTCCGCGAGGTCGGCGTTGCGATAGCGGAAGCGGGCCGCCTTGGACAGCCGGATCCCGTCGATCAGGGAGGCGTGGTTCAGCTCGTCGGAGATGATCGCGTCCTCCTTGCCGAACAGCGGCTCGAACACGGCGCCGTTGGCGTCGAAACAGGAGGAGAACAGGATCGTGGCCTCGGTGCCGAGGAAACCGGAGACAGCGGCCTCGAGCTGCAGGTGAAGGTCCTGGGTGCCGCAGATGAAGCGCACCGAGGCCATGCCGAAGCCCCGCTCGTCCAGGGCCCGCTTCGCGCTCACGACGATCTCGGGATGATCGGCGAGGCCGAGATAGTTGTTGGCGCAGAAGTTCAGCACCTCGGCGCCCCCGCGGCCCACGGGACCGGCGGTGATCCGGCCGGCCTGCGGGGTGGAGATGACACGCTCGTGCTTGAAGGTGCCGGCCTGCTCGATCTCGGTGAGCTCGGCGGTCAGCTGGTCCTTGAGGTCGGTGTACATCGGGGTGGGGTCCTTCCAGAGAGGGTGATCCGAGGGTGATCCTTCCGCCACGACCGGAAAGGTTCCACGTCGCTGGAACGTTTCCGGTCGTGGCGGAAGTGAGGGTCGGCAAGTTGGGGTGACGGGCGGCCGACGGAGAGGGCGGGACGGACGGGTCGGGCGGGTCGGGCGGGTCGGGCGGGTCGGGCGGGTCGGGCGGGTCCGGCGGGGATGGCGGGGCTGGTGGGTCGGGCGGGTCAGTCGTCCAGCATGCTCCAGTCCAGCACGACCTTGCCAGCGGTGCCGGCCTTGGCGATCTCGAAGCCGTGCTCCCACTCGGTGGCAGGGAGCACGTCCGTGATGGTGCGGGTGATCGCGGCGCGCAGCACCTCGGAGGTGCTGAGCATCGCGGACATCGCGTTCCAGGTCTCGAACATCTCGCGGCCGTAGATCCCCTGCAGGGTGAGCATGCGGGTCACGACCATGGTCCAGTCGATCTCGAATTGCTGAGAGGGCAGGCCCAGCAGCGCGATCTTGCCGCCGTGGTTCATGTTCTCGATCATCTCCTGCAGGGCCCGGGCCTGCCCGGAGATCTCGAGCCCCACGTCGAAGCCCTCCCGCATGCCCAGGCTGCGCTGGGCGTCGCGCACCTTCATGCTGGCCACGTCCAGGACCAGATCAGCTCCGCAGCCCTCCGTCATCTCCAGGCGCTGCGGGGAGACGTCGGTGATGGTGATGTAGCGGGCGCCGGCGTGGCGGACGACGGCCGCGGCCATCTGCCCGATCGGTCCGGCTCCGGTGATCAGCACGTCCTCGCCGACCACCGGGAACTTCAGCGCGGTGTGCACCGCATTGCCCAGCGGGTCGAAGACGGCGCCGAGCTCGGGGCTGATCAGCTCTTCGCCGCCGTCGTGCTCATGCACCCACACGTTCTGGTGCGGGACCGTGACGTACTCGGCGAAGGCGCCATCGCGCTGGACCCCCACGGAGCGGGTGCGGATGCACATCTGGCGACGGCCGGCACGGCAGTTGCGGCAGGTCCCGCACACCACATGGCCCTCTCCGGAGATGCGATCATCGACGCGCACGTCGCTGACCTCCTCCCCCACCTCGACGACCTCGCCGTAGAACTCATGGCCAGGAGTGAAGGGCACCGTGTCGCACATCGACTCTGCCGAGGCATCCCAGGCCAGGATGTGCAGGTCGGTGCCGCAGATGCCGGCACGCAGCACCCGCACCTTGACGTCCCAGGGCCCGCACCCGGGCTCCTCGACCGTCGTCCACTCCAGCCCGGCACCGGGTGCGACCTTGCGCAGTGCGCGCATTGCTCCTCCTCGTCCTCGTGCCCCGGGACCGGGGCGCTCGTATTGTGTCCTGCTCAGACGCTTTCTTCGGAATGTTCCAGCTCCGGCTCCGCGGCCTCAGAGGTGCGGCGACGATCAAGGCCGGGGATCAGTGCATCACGGGCGACCTCGTCGCGCGAAGCCCCGCACCCTGCGCAGTCAGCTGCAGCTGGCCCTCGAGGGCGAGAAGTCACTGGCTCACCTCCTTTCTGATCCCCGCGTTCCTGCTGGTCGGTTTCTTCGCCGTTCACCGCTTCGTGATCGCCCTGGGGAACAGATTCTCCTACCTGGGCCCGGTCACCGGGCAGCGCACCGTCGTGGGGCTGGACATTTTCGTCGCGGTCATCCAGGATCCGTTCGCGCTCACGGCGACCTGGCGCGGTCTGAGAGCGACCAGCGCATGGGCTGAGCCAGCCGGACGCACCGGAGTGCACAGAACCCGGCCCCGACCCCTTTCATGGGGGCCGGGGCCGGGTTCTGCGGGAGCGGGCGAGGCTGCGCCGACGGTCCTTCAGGACCTCTCAGCGGTCAGCTCACCAGCCATCCTCCGAGAGGTCCACCGTGAGGGTGCCGTCCTCGGCGAGGGTCACGCTTCCCGAGACGCGGACCGTCGAGACGTCCGTCGCGTCGGTGGGGGCATCTTCCTCGCTCCAGCCCTTTTCCTGGTAGGCGAAGGTGGCTTCGCCCGGGCTGTCGTAGCTGGATACGCTCCACCCCTCTTGGGTCGGCTCGATCTCCACGGTCGGGTAGGTGTCGATGGTCCAGGAGCCGGAGCCCTCGACCATCCTGCTGGCCCAGGCCTCAAAGGGGCAGCTCTCGGGGGCGGACTCGGTGGACTTCGCGCACTCGTCGAGTGCGGTGTCGACCTGGGACTGGACCTCGGCGGTGCCGGCCTCGGTCAGGGTGTAGGTCGGGGCGGCGAACAGCTCGTACCAGCCCTCCGGATCGGCGGAGACGAACACCGGGCTCTCCTCGGAGCCGATGAACTCCGAGACCTCCGGCAGGCTCACGGTGTACTGACCCGGGAGCACTGCGGCCACGGCGTAGCCTCCCTCGGCGGCGAGGCTCTCCACCGCCACCTCCTGGCTGTTGACCAGGATGGTGCTCGCCCCTTCCGGGATCTGCAGCTCGAGGTAGGCGTACTCGGTCTCGCCCATCCGCCATTCGGGGAACACCAGCGCGGTGCGTCCGTTGCGCTCCACGAAGAAGTTGCGGGTGGTGCTGACACCGTCCTGGACCACCTTCGCGGTGACCCTCACGCTGTCATCCCCGGACTCCTCGGAGTCGACGATCTCGAAGCCGCTGATGCGGTTCTCGGCAGAGCCGGCGATCGCGTTGGTCAACAGCACCTGCTGGGCCGTCGGCGCGTTCGGGGCCGAGATCTCCACCGCCGTGGCGGCGTCCCCGTCCTGTAGTGCGCCGAGATACGCCTCGACCCGCTTCTCCGGGGAGAACACGGTGGAGGAGATGACGTTGAACGCGATCGCGATCCCCACCAGCAGCACGAAGGCACCACCCACGGCGATGCCGCCACCGATCATGAGCTTGCGCGCCTTCGGCGAGAGGGGCGCGGCAGGAGCCTGCTCCTGGCCCGCCGGTCCTGCCGCGACCGCAGCGGCTCCGCCGCCCATCGGCACAGTGGCGTAGGGGCTGCTGGTCGTGGACTGCGCGGTCGGCGCGAGACCCGGCGCACCGGTCTGCGGGGCACCGGTCTGCGCAGCGCTGTCCGCAGGCTCCGTCGAAACGCCCTGCGCGCTCGGCGCCAGAGCCTGATCGGTCGCAGTTGCTCCTGCGGTGCCTGCAGCGAGGGTCGCGGCACCCGTGCCCGCCAGGGCCGGGGCCAGCGGGCGCCGGAACCAGGACAGCACCTTGGCCGGGATGAAGGGGGCTGCCAGCGGGGTCACGAAGCGCGAGAGGAGCTCCACGATCACGCCTGCCAGGCCCGCCAGCAGGGGGGTCCAGGCGGCGAGGCCCAGCGAGGCACCGATCACCTCACCGTCCCCGAACGACCCGGAGTACCCCACGGTGGCCGAGAACCGCGCGAGGATCATGAGTCCGAGCGCGCCGAAGAAGTAGACCACGGGCAGCGCAGCCCACGAGATCGCGAGGGCGACCACATTGTTGGGGACCACCTGCCGCTGATGCTGCCACAGCAGCGCAGCCAGGAGCAGTCCGACAGGGATCAGCACCAGCGCGCCCAGCCATGCGTACCAGGGCATCGAGAAGACCGAGAAGAACTCGCTTCCGGTCACGCCGAACTCATCGAACAGCTCGGGACCGGTGATCGAGACGCCGAGCGCGGACAGCAGGTCCAGGCCCGTGAGGTAGGACAGGACGTAGCCGCCCAGCAGCGGCAGCAGCAGGATCACGTAGAGCATCGGCGGGGTCTCCCCGTCGATCAGCGCCTGGATGGTGGTGGCCACCGTGAGTCCTGCGAAGGCCAGCACCGTGACGATCAGCGCATGGGTGAGGGCGAGCTTGAAGCCCGCGGTGAGGTCGGTGACCAGCGGCCACCAGGCCGGGCGCGCGCGCAGGCTGATCCGACCGAGCGCGTGCGCCAGGGTGAGCAGGAGGAACGCGCCGAAGAAGGTGTCGAAGCCTGCCGCGTGCAGCCGCAGCGTGATGTCCTCGTCGACAGGGATCGGCTGCGCGAAGATCAGCGCGGCGATCACCGTGACCAGGGCGACCACGAAGCCGGCGAGGGCGGCGGAGACCCAGATGCCCAGCTTCCCGGCGGCCTGGCGGCGCTGCACGAAGCGGCCGCCGTAGAAGCTCAGCAGCACCATCACCACGGTGACCACGCCAGGCAGCAGGCGGATGGAGGCGCTGAGGCTCTCTCCGTCGAAGGTCTTGCTGAAGCCGAGGGAGCCCAGCATCGCCATCGCGACCAGCTGGAAGGGGAAGCGCAGCGCGGAGGCGAGGCCGCTGAGGGTCTCGTCCGGAGAGATGTCCATGCCCTCGAGCGTGGCCTGGACCGGGTTCCCCATGTCGGCGATCGCGGCTGCGATCGCGAGCAGCACGATCGCCAGGACGGAGACGAGGATGCCGCCGAGGTAGGTGATGCCACCGACCGCGAGCGACGGCAGCGGGTTGGACAGGCCGGCGGCGTCGAGCTTCTGCTTCAGCTGCTCAGGGGTCATCCCCGTGGCGACGACCGGGGCCGGCGCGACCCCCTGCGGCGCCGGGGAACCCGGGCCGACGGGAGCACCCTGGGGTGCCGGCGATCCGTGCTGAGGAGCAGACGCCGGAGTGCCGAACTGCGCGGCAGACGCCGGGGAGCCGTACGGAGGCGCGGAGGCCGGGGAGCCGTACTGCGGGGCGGGCGTCCCAGGCTGCGGCTGAGCACTCTGCGGAGGCTGCTGGCCGTACTGAGGAGCCGGCGGCGGGAGCGCGGGACCGCCCGCCGCCTGAGGTGCCGGGCCTGCCTGCGGCTGCGCCTGTTCCTGCGGAGGCTGCTGCTGCGGAGGCTGCTGCTGTGCCTGCTGCTGCGGGTCTCCGGCCTGCTGAGGCTCCTGCGACGGTCCTGCGGTGTGCGGCTGAGGATCCTGCGAATGCGGATCCTGTGACGGGTACTGTCCCCCACCAGGCACAGACATGTGCGTTCCTTCCGGGTCGTCGAGCGATTCGATGCGACGTGGTCCCAGATTCGACAGCGCAGCAGAGCGCGTCAGAGCGCGCTGCTTCTCCACAGTTCCCCACCCAGGTGTCCCCCACGACTCACCCAGGCTACCGATCGGTTGTGCGAAAGCCAAGGTCACCCCAACCACTGGACCGAGGGTGCAGGACCGCCATCACGCCCACCGCGAGAGCGGGTCGACGTCGAGCCGCACGACACCACTGGCGCTCCGCAGCGCAGCCGCAGCGCAGCCGCAGTGAGGACGATCACGGCACCGACGACCTCCAGCCTGCAGCGATGCCACTAAGGTTAGCCTCACCTTTCACCGAAGGTCGTCGTCATGCGGGTGCGCCCGCCCGTCCAGCAAGGATCCGCTTCCTCATGCCTCTGCCCCGCCGCCACCTGCTCGCCGCCGCCCCCGCTCTGGCCGCCCTCACCGCCCTGGCCGCCTGCGGGTCCGCCGAGCCCACGGACGCCGGCCGCGACGACTCGGGTCCCTCGGACGCAGGGGGCACCGGGGGCGCCCCGTCCGCCGGGGCACCGACGGATCTGCCCGAGGGCTGGACCTGGGTGGACGGCACGGGTGCCCCGACGGTCTCCGCAGCCCCGGCGCTGCCGGTCACCGTCACCGACGGCACCGGTGCTGAGGTGACCATCGAGGACCTCTCGCGCACCATCGTCGGCGGCGAGGACATCGCGGACATGCTCGCGGCGATGGGACTCTCCGCGCTGATCTACGCCGCCCCCACCAATTCCGTGGCCCCGGCCGCACTCGACGCCCCCGAGCAGTTCGAGTTCTCCCAGCAGACCGGCACCGAGGGGCTGCTCTCCGTGGACGGCACCTGCTTCCTCGGCAACAACGTCAAGCGTCATGGCGATGTCGCCGAGCAGTTCCGCTCCGCCGGGCTCTCCGCCGCGGTGGTCGACGACCAGCAGGCGGTGGCGGACAAGATCCGCACCGTCGGCACCTTCATCGGCGATCCTGAGTCCGCCGAGGAGCTGGCGGGCGCGGTCGAGGAGCAGCTGTCCCAGGCCTCCGCGGCCGCCGGGGACGCGGCCAAGGAGCTGCGCGTGCTGGTGGTGACCTCCTCCGGCGCGGGCGGCGCGAACGCGGTGGTGGGCACGGGAACCGCTGCCGCGGACATCCTCGAGGCCGTCGGCGCGGTGAACTGCGGTGCGGAGGCGGGCCTGCGCGGCTACTCGGTCGAGTTCAGCGACGAGGGCCTGCTGGATCTCGCCCCCGATGTCCTCATCACCGGCACCGGGGACCTCGAGGAGTGGGGCGGCCTCGAGGGCTTCCTCTCCGCCTTCCCCACACTCGCACAGACCCCCGCCGGGCAGGCCTCGAACTTCCTGCTCATGCCCAGCGAGCAGATCAAGGTCTCCGGTTCCGCCGTCGGTGCCGGGGCGCTCGCACTCGCCCAGGCGCTGGCCGACCTCACGGCGTGAGCCGCACCCGCACCGAGCGAACACGCCGCATCCCGCTCCTCACGGCACTCCCCGTCGCCGCAGGAGTGCTGCTGATCGCGATCGTGCTCGCGATCGGCTCCGGACCGATCGAGCTCACCCCCGCGACCGTGCTCGCGGTCACCGGGCGCGAGATCCTCGGCGTCGGCGCGGGCTCCGGGGCGCTCGAGACCACGGTGGTCATGGACCTGCGCATGCCGCGCGTGCTCTTCGGGACCCTCACCGGGGCGGCGCTGGCCGTCTCCGGCGCCGCCCTGCAGAGCCTGTTCCGCAACCCGCTCGCAGATCCCGGCATCATCGGCGTCAGCGCCGGCGCCTCCACCGGTGCCGTCGGCGCGATCGTGCTGCTGCCCCCGCTCACGGGAGCGCTGGTGGCGTGGATCGTGCCGGCCTCCGCCTTCGTCGGCGGTCTGCTCGCGACCGGTCTGATCTACGCCCTGGCCCGGCCGTCCGCAGGCACCGGCACCGCCCGGCTGCTGCTCGTGGGGATCGCCGTGGGCGCCGGTTTCGCGGCCGCCACCGGCTTCTTCACCTTCGCCGCCGATGATGACGAGCTGGAGTCCGTGGTGTTCTGGCAGATGGGCTCACTGGGCTCGATCACCTGGGTGCGGCTGGCGGTGGTGACGATCCCGGTGCTGCTGGGGATCGCCCTGCTGATCGCGCTCTCGCGGCGCCTGGACCTGCTCACCCTCGGAGAACGACAGGCGAAGCACCTGGGACTGGATGTGAACTCCACCCGCCGCCTGGTCATCGTGATCACCGCGCTGCTGACGGGCACCACCGTCGCCTTCACGGGCACCATCGGCTTCATCGGCCTGGTGGTCCCGCACATCGTGCGGCTGCTGTGCGGGCCCGGGCACCGCACCCTGCTGCCGGTCTCCGCCGTGCTGGGAGGGCTGCTGATCGTCGTCGCCGACACCCTCTCCCGGGTGGTCGCCCCACCGGCGGAGGTGCCGATCGGACTGTTCACCGCACTGCTCGGCGCGCCGTTCTTCCTCGCTCTGGTGCTGCGCTCGCGGGCGGTGCAGCTATGAGCGCAGCGACGGCTCCGGCGTCGTGCCTGCAGGTGCGCGAGGTCGGCTTCCGCATCGGCGGGGCGCAGCTCCTGGACGGGGTGAGCTTCGACGCCTCGCCCGGCGAACTGGTCGCACTGGTCGGCCCCAACGGGGCGGGGAAGTCCACCATGCTGTCCCTGCTGGCTGGGGACCTGGTGCCCTCCGAGGGCGAGATCCTGCTGGCCGGGACCGCGCCGCACCGTTGGCCGGCCAAACCCCTGGCCCGGCAGCGCTCGGTGATGACCCAGCAGCACGGCCAGGCGTTCTCCTTCACCGTGCATGAGCTGGTGGAGATGGGCCGCGCCCCGCACGACGCCTCGGACCGCGACGAGCAGCTCATCGCCGCCTCGCTCCGCGCCGCCGAGATCCAGGAGCTGGCCGAGCGCGATGTGACCACGCTCTCCGGTGGGGAGCTGGCTCGGGCGGTGTTCGCCCGCACCCTCACCCAGGACACGGCGATCGTCCTGCTGGACGAACCCACCGCGGCCCTGGACCTGCGCCATCAGGAGACCCTGATGCGGCGCGCCCGCACACTCGCGGACGACGGCCGGTGCGTGCTGGTGGTGCTGCACGATCTCTCCCTCGCGGCCCGCTACTGCGACCGGCTCGCCGTGTTCTCCGAGGGCGCGCTCACTGCTCTGGGAACGCCCGAGGAGGTCCTGACGCCGGAACGGATCGAACGGGTCTACCGCCAGCGGGTCACGGTGCTCGAGCATCCGGTGAGCGGACGGCCGCTGGTGGTGCCTCTCTGAACGCTCCGGGACCGTGGTCGACGACCGCGGCCCCGGGTCAGCGGCGCCAGAGCTCCTGGGGGGTGGCACCGGCCCGGAACCCGAAGGCCTCGACCATCGCGGCCGCCTCGGGGAACCCGTGGGCGAGGGCCCGGGGAGCATGCGCGTCGCTGCCGAAGCTGATCGCCCGACCTCCCTCCTCGCTCCACCACCGGGGCATCCACGGCCAGAGCCGTCGCGTGTTCATCTCCAGCGCGCGGCCGCTGCGGGCGATGGCGCGCAGCGCGGTGCGGAACTCGTCCTCGAAGTCCCGGGGATCGACGGGCCCCTCGAGCTCCTCGGGCCAGTACCGCAGGGCGTAGTCGAGGTGGGTGACGATCTCGAAGGGCTCGTCACCTGCCACCAGAGCCGGGACCCCGGCGAGGTAGCGGCGGATCACGTCGTCCGCCGGCAGGCGACGGAAGAGGGTGTCCGGCTCGGCGCGGCCCTCCTCGATCTCGAGGGTGTGGAGCGAGCCGAGCAGACGGTCGAAGCGGGAGAGGTCCAGCTGCTGCTGCACGGCCTCCAGGCGCAGGTGAGGCTGGCCGATCTCGAGCCCGGTGCCGATCCGCAGCTCGGGGAATGTCACTCGGCAGCGGTCGATGCTCTCGAAGTAGCCGTCGACGTCGAAGCGGGGGACGCTGACCCGACCGTCGGGCCCCAGCAGGTGGCGTTCGTGGTCACCGAAGTCCGCCGGGTCGCTGAACCAGGCGTCCTCGAGGTCGAGGTGCTCGGTGAAGAACAGCGCGGGCAGGCCGATGCGCATCGCGCGTGCGCAGGTGGCCTCCATGGTGCCGCGGGCGGCGGAGTCGGGGCCTCCCGTGTCCCAGGAGTACTCGCTGTGGACGTGACTGTCGGCGGGGAGGTGCGTCATGGCAGAAGGCTCCCACAGCGGTCGCTGCTCGGGATGATGGGCAGACGGTCCGAGACGGGAATCAGCGGCTCGGGAGTGCCAGGGATGCGGCGAGGTGATCCCGCAGCGCCGTGAGCTGGTCCCGCGGAGTGAGGCCGGTGGCCCGGAGTTTGGTGAGGTCGAGCGTCGAACTGGGTGGGCGCTGGGCGATGCGGTCCTTGCCGGCGTAGTACTCATGGGTGCTCACGGAGCTCACCCGCGCCGGGTCGTGGCCAGTCAGGGCGAAGACCTCGGCGGCGATGCGCGCCCAGCTGAGCGGCTCTCCGTCGTTCGTGGCGTTGTAGGTCCCGGGGCTCGGTCGGGTGGTGAGCAGGTGGTCGATCGCGGCGGCGAGGTCCACGGTGAAGGTGAGGCGGCCGATCTGGTCGTCCACCACAGCGGGGTCGATGCCGCGCTCGGCGAGGCCGACCATGGTGGCCACGAAGTTATTCCCCTCCCCGATCACCCAGCTGGTGCGCACGAGGTAGTGGTCCGGGAGGGTCGCGACGAGCTGGTCGCCGGCGGCCTTGGTCTGCCCGTACACCCCCAGCGGGCTCGGTGGCTCGGTCTCGTCGTGCACCGGGTGCGCGCCGTCGAAGACGTAGTCGCTCGAGACGTGCACGAGCGTCGCCCGGTGCGTGCGGGCCGCTTCGACCAGGTGGCCGACGCCGGTGACGTTCACCGCCCATGCTTCTCGTCGGCCTTCGGGCGTCTCGGCGGCGTCCACCGCAGTGTGGGCGGCGGCGTTGACGATCGTGCCGTACGGGGCGAAATCGAAGGCCTCGAGGGAGCCCGGATCGGCGAGGTCGAGCCGGTCGCGGCCGACGACGTCGACGTCGTGGCGATCCGACCACCGCGCGGCCAGGGCCCGGCCGAGCTGTCCTCCCCCACCGACCACCAGGGTGCGGTGCGGCGGGACCGGGACGACGTCCGCGAGCCGCGGGTGGGCGTGGTCCTTCGCCGAGAGCTCCGCCTGCTCCAGCGGGATCGGCCAAGGTATCGCCGCAGTCTCGTCGGCCAGGTGCAGGAAGGTGTACTGCGTCTGCGCGGCCGCGGACCAGTGGTCGTTGACCAGATAGGTGTAGGCGGCGGGTGCTTCGAGAGTCTGGAAGGCGTTGCCGACGCCGCGGGGCACGAAGATCGCGACCTCGGGAGTGATCTCGTGCCAGTACGTCGTCCCGAAGCTCAGCCCTTCCCGCAGGTCCACCCACGCCCCGAACACCTTCCCGGTGGCGACGGAGATGTACTTGTCCCAGGGCTCGGCGTGGATGCCGCGGGTGACCCCGACGGCCTGGTTGTAGGAGATGTTGTTCTGCACCGGCCCGAGGTCCGGCAGTCCCGCGGCGACCATCTTCTGCCGCTGCCAGTTCTCCTTGAACCAGCCCCGAGCATCCCCGTGCACGGGAAGATCGATCACCAGCAGTCCCGGGATCGGGGTGGTGCGGACTGCGAGCTCGGTCATGGGGTCCTCTCGGTCACGGGCTCGGACCGACGGGGCATCCGTGGTCACTGGCCGGCGAGCTGGTATTTCGCTTCAGTGGCTGCCTTCTGCGGTCGCCACCACTGTTCATTGTCGCGGTACCACAGGATGGTCGCCGCGAGGCCCGCCTCGAAGTCCCGGAACCGCGGGGACCAGTCCAGCTCCTCACGCAGTGCCGTGGCGTCGATCGCGTAGCGCAGGTCGTGGCCGGGGCGGTCGGTGACGTGGTCGTAGTCATCGCTCTCCCGGCCCATCATCTGCAGGATCAGCTCCACGACCTCCTTGTTGCTCTTCTCTCCGTCGGCCCCGATCAGGTACGTCCGGCCGATCTCCCCAGCGTCCAGGATCCGCAGCACCGCGCTGGAGTGGTCCTCGGCATGGATCCAGTCGCGCACGTTCAGCCCCGCGCCGTAGAGGCGGGGCCGGATCCCGTCGATCAGGTTCGTGATCTGGCGGGGAATGAACTTCTCCACGTGCTGGCGGGGGCCGTAGTTGTTCGAGCAGTTCGAGATCGTCGCCGCGACCCCGAACGAGCGCACCCACGCTCTCACCAGAAGATCCGACCCGGCCTTCGTCGCCGAATACGGACTCGACGGGTTGTACGGCGTGGACTCGGTGAAGCGCTGCGGGTCGTCCAGCGCCAGGTCGCCGTACACCTCGTCCGTCGAGATGTGGTGGAACCTGGTGCCGTGCCGTCGCACCGCCTCCAGCAGGGTGAAGGTGCCCACCAGGTTCGTCTGCAGGAACGGCGAGGGATCGGACAACGAGTTGTCGTTATGGGACTCCGCCGCGAAATGCACCACGGCATCGGCCGACGCCACCAGCGGATCCACCACCGCCGGATCGGCCACGTCCCCCACCACCAGCTGCACCCTCTGCGTCGGCAGATCGTCGAGAGAGGCTCGGTGACCGGCGTAGGTGAGCTTGTCCAGCACCGTCACGGTGTCATCGGTATGAGCCACGACGTGGTGCACGAAGGCGGAGCCGATGAAACCGGCACCGCCGGTGACCAGGAGCCGGCGGGCGGTCATGCCGATGCCCGCAGCGCCGCTGCCGAGGGGTGGAGGTGCAGCGGACGGTCCGCGATCTCGCGCTCGAGCGCGTCCAGCAGATAGCGGCCGTATCCGGACTTCATCAGCGGCAGTGCGCGCTCGCGGAGCTCGGCGTCGCTGAGGTAGCCCATGCGCCAGGCGACCTCTTCGGGAGCACCGATGGAGAGGCCCTGCCTCTGCTGCACGGTGCGGATGAAGTCGCCGGCGGCGGCGAGGTCGCCGAAGGTGCCGGTGTCCAGCCATGCCGTGCCGCGGGTGAGCACCTCGACGCTCAGGGCGCCGTCCTCGAGATAGCCGCGGTTCAGGTCGGTGATCTCCAGCTCGCCTCGGGCCGAGGGGGTCAGCGCCTTCGCGCGCTCCACGACCGTCTCGTCATAGAAGTACAGCCCCGGCACCGCGAGGTTGGACCGCGGGACCGTCGGCTTCTCCTCCAGGGAGAGGGCGCGGCCGTCCTCGCTCATCTCCACGACGCCGTAGGCGGTGGGGTCCTTCACCCAATAGCCGAAGACGGCGGCACCCTCGAGATCCTGGTGGCGTCGTAGCTGGGCCCCCATCCCCTGGCCGTAGAAGAGATTGTCGCCGAGCACCAGCGCGGCCTTCTGGCCGTCCAGGAACTCCTCACCGAGAGTGAACGCCTGGGCGAGGCCGTCAGGACTGTGCTGGACCGTGTACTGAAGGTTCACGCCGAAACGCTCTCCGTCGCCGAGCACCCGCCGGAAGGCGGCGCTGTCCTCCGGGGTGGTGATGACCAGGATGTCCCGGATCCCGGCGAGCATCAGTGTGCTCAGCGGGTAGTAGATCATCGGCTTGTCGTGAACCGGCATCAGCTGTTTGGAGACGCCGATCGTCAACGGGTGCAGTCGCGACCCCGTGCCGCCGGCCAGAATGATCCCTCGCATGACGTCAGTATGTCCGATTTGCCCGAAAAGGGGAAGGGGTCGACGGGCACGTCCGAAGGGGAGCTTCCCCCTCGCGCTGACAGGTCCGGCCGGCCCACCTGCGGCGGACCGGCCGGACCCGTCAGGAGCTCAGGCGCCGGCCGGGACCTCCGCGTCGGCGCGCACCTCGCGCACCGCCTGGACGAGGTGACGAAGACTGGCCTCGGTCTCGGAGTAGCCGCGGGTCTTCAGGCCGCAGTCAGGATTGACCCACAGCCGTTCAGGGCCCACCACGGCGCGTGCGCGGCGCAGCTGCTCGGCGATCTCTTCGGCGGCGGGGACGCGCGGGGAGTGGATGTCCCACACCCCGGGGCCGATGCCGCGGGGGAAGGCACCGGGGTCGATGGCTTCGAGGATCTCACCGCGCGAGCGGGCCGATTCGATCGAGGTGACATCCGCGTTCAGGGCGTCGATCGCGCCCACGACCACATTGAACTCGCTGTAGCAGAGGTGGGTGTGGATCTGCGTGGCGGTGTCCACACCGGAGGTCGCGAGGCGGAAGGAGCGCACGGACCAGTCGAGGTAGTCCGCGTGCTGCACCTCCCGCAGCGGGAGCAGCTCGCGCAGGGCGGGCTCGTCGACCTGGACGATGCTGATCCCGGCGGCCTCGAGGTCGGTGACCTCGTCGCGCAGGGCGAGGCCCACCTGGGCGGCGGTGTCCCCGAGGGGCTGGTCATCGCGCACGAAGGACCAGGCCAGGATGGTGACGGGGCCGGTGAGCATGCCCTTGACGGGGCGCGGGGTGAGCGACTGGGCGTAGGTCGCCCAGCCCACCGTGATGGGCGCGGGACGGTGCACGTCGCCGAACAGGATCGAGGGGCGGGTGCAGCGGGAGCCGTAGGACTGCACCCAGCCGTGCTCGGTGGTCGCGAAGCCCTCGAGGTTCTCGGCGAAGTACTGCACCATGTCGTTGCGCTCGGGCTCGCCGTGCACCAGGACGTCCAGCCCCAGCTCCTCCTGAAGGGTGATCACGCGCGCGATCTCCTCCTTCATGGCCTGCTCATAGCCGGCATCGTCCAGAGTGCCCTTGCGGTGGGCGGCACGGGCGGCACGCACCTCCCCCACCTGCGGGAAGGAACCGATGGTGGTGGTGGGCAGGTCCGGCAGGCCGAGGGCCTGACGCTGGGCCTCGGCCCGCTCCTCGTAGGCGACGCGCTCGGTGTCCGCGGACGTGACGGCGGCGGCGCGCTCGCGCACGGAGGGCACCTGCACGCCGTCGAAGGCGCGCGGCACGGAGCGCGGCCCATCGACCGCTCCGGGCTCGATGCCGCCGGCGGCGAGGGTGACGATCTCGATGATCTTCTCGTCGGCGAAGGCAAGGGTGGCCACGAGCTCGGCAGACAGCGAGGTCTCGAGCTCGAGCGTGTGCGGGACGTGCTGGAGGGACACGGAGGTCGACACGGAGATCGCGTCGGCCGCTCCCCCGGCCTCGGTGACGCGGCGGCGCAGCTCGGCCAGGCGGGCAGCGGCGGTGGGCAGCTCAGTGCGCCAGACGGAACGGCCCTCGATGAGCCCGGCGACCAGCTGCACGGTGTCGACGCCGTCGAGCTGGGCGACAGTGGGCAGCTCGCCCCGGGTGAGGTCGAGGTGCACGGCCTCGGCGCCGGTGGCCAGCAGCGTCGGCAGCAGATCACCGATCCCGCCGTACGGGGTCGTGACCAGCAGCTGCGGCCGATCGGCGCGGGCGGCGAGACGGCCGATCGAGCGCTGAAGCGCCTCGGCGAGCTCGGCCTGCGACAGTCGCTGGTCGGCGGTGAGGGCGGGCTCGTCGAGCTGCACCCACGGAGCTCCGGCCTCGGCGAGACGGGCGAGCAGCTCGGCGTACACGGCGACCACGTCATCGAGGCGGTCCAGCGGGTCGAAGCTCTCGGGGGCGCCATCCTGAGCCTTGGCGAGCAGCAGCAGGGTCAGCGGGCCCACCAGCACGGGGCGGGTGCCGGCGCCGTCCTCGAGGGACTCGGTGAACAAGTCGACGATGCGGGTGGAGGTGAGACGGAGCTCGGTCCCGGGACCGATCTCGGGGACCAGGTAGTGGTAGTTGGTGTCGAACCACTTCGTCATCTCCAGCGGCGACTGCTCGACGGTGCCTCGGGCGAGAGCGAAGAGTACATCATCGTCCGCCTTCGCCTGATCGCCGGCTCCATCGGCCGCGAGTACGGAGGCGAAGCGGTCGGGCACGATGCCCAGGGCGAGCGCGGCGTCGAGCACCTGGTCGTAGAGGGAGAAGCTCTCCGGGGCCGCGGCTGCGGCGTCCAGGCCCAGTTCGGCCAGGCGCGCGCGGGTGGCACGGCGCAGCTCGCGGGTACGGCGGGCGAACTCGGCATGGTCGATGCGGCCGGCCCAGTACGCCTCCTCAGCCTTCTTCAGCTCGCGGCCAGGACCGATCCGGGGGTAGCCGACGGGGGTGGCGGCGGGCAGGGCCGACGGGGCGGGGCGCACGGCGCCGGCTGCGGTGCCGCGGGCGACGGATCGAGGGGTGGGCTGCGTGGTCATCGGGGCTCTCCTTGGGAGGTGGTCCAGCGGTCGAGGTCGAGGTCGTCGAGCACGTCGAGGGCGTCGGCGTGCGAGTTGAAGGTGAACAGGTGCAGGCCGGGGGCGCCGGCGTCGAGCACCTGGCGTGCCAGGTCGACGGTGAAGCGCACGCCCAGCCGGCGGCGCTCGACGTCGTCAGCGGCGAGCTCCAGCTCATGGAGGAGCTCTCGGGGTGGTTCCACACCGCTCAGCTCCGCCAGACGCACCAGGCGCCGGGGATTCGTGGCGGGCACGAGGCCGGGCACGATCGGCAGGCGGATCCCGGCTGCGCGGGAGCGCTCGAGCAGACCGCGGTAGACGGCGGGATCGAAGAACACCTGGGTGATGGCGAAGTCCGCGCCGGCCCGCTCCTTGGCCACCAGCGCCTCGGTGTCGTGGCTGGTGGTGGGTGATTCGGGGTGGCGGTGCGGGTAGGCGGCCACGCCGATGCTCACCCGTCCGCCGGCGAGTCCAGCGGTGCGCTCGTGCTCGATGGTGCGGATCAGCTCCACCAGGGGGCGGGCGAAGGGGATCTCGTCGTCCTCGAGACGATGACCCGCGGGCTGGTCGCCACGCAGGGCGAGCAGCCCGCGCACACCGCGGTCCAGCAGCGCGTGGATGATCGTGGTCAGCTGCGCGCGGGTGGAGCCCACCGAGGTCAGGTGGACCAGAGGGCGCAGCGACGTCTCGGCCAGGACGTGCTCGGTGAGTTCGAGGACGCGGGCGAGATTGCCATGGCCGGCCCGGCTGGTCACCGAGACGTGATCGGGCGCAGTGGCCTCGAGCTGGGTGATGGTCTCGCGCAGCCGCTCGAAGGACACGTCCGATCGCGCAGGGAACAGCTCGTAGCTGAGCGCAGGGCGGTGGCGCGCAGGCGCGGTGCGCTCGAGCTCGGGCAGCGTGGTGGTGGCGGACATGGCCGGAAAGCTACGGGCGACGTCGGAGCGTGCGGAAGGAAAGTGAGCACCTATGAACGCGATGGACGTCGCTGTGGGCGTCACGACTCGGGCGTTCACGTGCTCGACGTGCGTCGTCACATGGTCCGGGCTGGCCTTGCAGCCAACCCATGACCAGAAATGTCCGATTTCTACCCTTTTGCCCTTTTGCCGGGTATGCTTCCGGAATGATCGGCACTTCAGCACCGCCGACGGGATGGACCGGGAGGTCACAATGCGAATCGGATACGCGGCGGGAGCGTTCGACCTCTTCCACGTGGGGCACCTGAACCTGCTCCGCCATGCGGCGCAGTACTGCGATCTGCTCATCGCCGGAGTGGTGAGCGACGAGATGCTGCGAGAGGTCAAGGGGATCGAATCCGTCATCCCCACCTCCGAGCGCGCAGAGATCGTCCGGAGCATGCGCTTCGTGGACCGGGTCCACGTCGAGACGACGCCCTCGAAGATGGACGCCTGGCGGGAGGTCGGCTTCACCCACTTCTTCAAGGGCGACGACTGGCGCGGAAGCCCGAAGGGCCTCCTGCTCGAAGAGCAGTTCGCCGAGGTGGGGGTCGAGGTCCAGTACCTCCCGTACACCATGCACACCTCCAGCACCGCGCTGCGGCGCGCGCTCGCCGCACTCACCCAGGGCGCGGCCCGCTCGGCCCCCGACACCGCGCACGCGCTCTGACGCGGACTCGACCACACCACCCCCTTGACCGAGAGGAACGCGATTCCCATGTACGAAGAGCCGACGCTCACGGCGACCTCCGCAGCCCCGTGCACTCCGGCAGCCCCAGAGAGCACCGACTCTCGACCGTCACGGATACTGCTCGTCGCCTCGACCGGCGGTCACCTCACCCAGCTCGTCGCCATGCGCCACTGGTGGGAAGATTTCGACCGCACCTGGGTCACCTTCGACAACCAGCACGCTGCAAGCGCTCTGGCCGGTGAGGACGTGATCCACGCCTACTCCCCCACGACGCGCAACATCCCCAATGCGATACGCAACATGCTCCTCGCACGCCGCGTCCTCAGCGAGCGCAGCCCGGACCTCGTGGTCTCCACGGGAGCCGGCGTGGCCGCCCCTTTCTTCGCCGTCGCCCACCTGCGCGGGATCCGGACGATGTACATCGAGGTCATCGACCGGATCGCCTCGCGCACACTCACCGGCCGAATGGTGTACCCCTTCGTGGACCAGTTCGCCGTCCAGTGGCCCGAGCAGGAGCGCCTCTACCCCGGTGCCGCAGTGATCGGACCGACGCTATGACCACCCAGATCTTCGTCAGCGTCGGCACCGACCACCATCCGTTCACGCGCCTGCTCGACTGGATCGACGAGTGGATGGAGGAGAGGACCCCCGGGAGCGTCGACGTGAATCTCGTCGTGCAGCACGGAGCCGCCCGCCCCTCGCGCCACGGCGTCAATCATGAGCTGCTCGGAACCGACGAGCTCCGCGCGCAGTACGACGCGGCCGATCTGGTGGTCTCGCAGGTGGGTCCCGGCACCATCGCCGATGCCAACCGCGCAGGGCGCCTGCCGATCGTGGTCCCTCGGGACCCGTCGCTCGGCGAGGTGGTCGACGACCACCAGGTGGCCTTCGGCGAGTTCATGACTGCCCGCGGTCGCTGCCGCAGCGTGCGCACCCGCGAGCAGTTCCGCACCGAGCTCGAGTCGCGTCTGCTCGCACCGCCTCCCGGGCTCGAAGACCTTCCCGCCTTCGCGCTCCCCGCGAGGACCGTGGCGACCCTGTCCGCGCTCTCGCGCACCGTCCTAGCCTCCCCTCGGCGCCATACCTCGGCGCGACGCCTGGTCACCGCCGTGCGGCGGACCGCGTGATCACGCCGCATCCCACGTACTGACCACTATCGGTTCCCGTACCGCGCTCCGACGACGAAGCCCAATACGGCCACCGCACCACCCGCTCCCAGCACGGAGACGCCCATGACCCCTCAGACCCTGACCATCCCTTCACCCAGACGACTGCCCATCGCCGAGTCCCTTCGCCTCCTCGACGCGGCACAGAAGCCCGGCATCGGTGTCCCGGCGTACACACGCTGGGTGAACCGGCGCGTCGCCCGCTACCTGTGCGCCATCGCCGAGCGTGTCGGCGCGACCCCATCGGCGGTCTCCGTCGTGAGCATCCTGGTCACGTTCTCCGGGCTCGCGGCTTTCCTCCTGCTCCAGCGGTCGCCGCTCCTCGCGGGCATCCTCGCCGCGGTCCTGCTCGCGCTCGGCTATGCACTGGACTCGGCCGATGGCCAGCTCGCACGGCTGCAGAAGACCTCCAGCCTGCAGGGCGAATGGCTCGACCACACCCTGGACGCCGTGCGGCTCCCCGCCGTGCACCTGACCATCGCCACCGGATTCCTCCTGCAGGGGCTCCCCCTGTTCGCTGTGGCCGCCGCCGCCTTCTCGGTGATCGCCTCGGCCGGCTTCCTGAGTCAGAACCTGGGCGGGCTGCTGCGCGATCGCTCTCAGACGGACCGCACCGTGACCCGTCGCCACCAGTCCTGGCTGCTGCTGCCCGCAGATCCCGGGGTCCTGTGCTGGGCCTTCGTGCTCTGGGCGGTGCTCCCACTCTTCGGCGCGGCATATCTCGCGCTTCTTGCCACCAATGCCCTGCACATCACTCTCTCCACCCGCCGTCGCTGGGCGGAGCTCGGCGAAGGAGCACGTTCATGAACACCATCGGCACCGCACCCTCTGTCACCGCAGTGATCGCGACCCACGGTCGCGGAGAGCTTCTGCGCCGCGCAATCCGCTCGATCGCCGCCCAGCGCTACGAGGGCCCACTGGAGATCCTCGTGGTCTTCGACCAGAGCGAGATCGATCCCCTGGAGGACGTCCGCCCCGAGCTCCCCCAGGACCTGACCCTCACGCTGCGGGAGAACACGCGCGCGGCGGGGCTCGCCGGCGCGCGGAACACGGGCATCGCCACGGCCGAGAGCGCCCTGATCGCGTTCTGCGATGACGACGACGAGTGGGCTCCCGACAAGCTCGCCGCCCAGGTGGCCTTCTGGGACGAACGGCCGGAGGCTGCGGTGATCGCCTCGGGGATCAGGATCGTCACGCTGGAAGGCACAGTCGACCGTCGCCCGCCGATGCTCACCACCCGCGCCGACCTGCTGCGCTCCCGGGTGGGTGAACTTCACCCCTCATCCTTCCTCTTCCGTCGCATGGACCTGCTCTCACTCCCCGGCGGCGTGGACGAGGCGATCCCGTTCGGTTACGGCGAGGACTACGACTTCCTGCTGCGTGTCACCGAGCTCGGGCCGATCGCGAGTGTCCCGGAGGATCTGGTCATAGTGCACTGGGATCGCGATTCCTACTTCGCCGGCCGCTGGGAGCGGATGGCGGAAGGTCTCAGCTATCTCGTCGCGAAGCATCCCGACCTCCTGCACGACAGCCGCAACGCCGCCCGCATGTGCGGGCAGGTCGCGTTCGCGTACGCCGCGGCCGGGGAGGGCGCTGAGGCCCGCAGCTGGACGCGTCGGACGCTCCGGCGCCGGCCGTTCGAGCCCCGAGCCTGGCTTGCGATGCTGACCATGACCCACCTGGTCTCCCCCCAGCAGACCATCGCAGCGCTGAACCGCCGGGGGCGAGGGATATGACGTCCCGCCGCCGCAGAGTCCTGGTCCTGCTGATCCTGCTCGCAGCCGCTCTGGTGGTCGCCGCCGTCGTGATCGGCGGCGGACGCCCCGAGTCCGATGCCCGAGACACGTCGGCCTTCGACCCCTCGGTGCCCACCAGCACCCAGACGCCCCCGCCAGCGGGCTCAGCCACGCCGACCGAGGATCCCACCGACGCTCCGACAGAGGACCCGTCCGGGAGCCCGTCTGACGCACCCACCGGTGCCGCCGATCCCTCGGACGCTCCCACCAGCACCGCCACCACCCCCTCAGCCCCCGATCTCACGCCCGAGGAGAAGACGGAGATCGGCTCCGAGACCTCCGAGGTGCTCGAGACGGTGATGATGGAGACCGCGCAGATCGATCCCGCGGCTTCCACCGATGTCGTCGGAGAGCTCTCGGACGTCGCTGCGCGGGGCTACCTCAGTGAGGTCGAGGCCGAGCGGCTCGAATTCGAGACGGAGGGATGGACGCGCGAAGGCTCGTACTCCTTCGGCGACGTCGAGGTCATCGATCACACATCCACGAGCGACGCGGAGGTCGCAACGGTCCGCGTCTGCGTCGATTCCTCGGCGCTCGTCACCCGTCGGGCCGATGGTGAAGTCATCGAGGCTTCATCATCGAGCGTCCGTGCCTGGAACATCTTCGTCCTCGAGCGATCCGACTCCGCCGACTGGCGACTCGTCGGCCGTACGTTCCCCGACGACCCCGCCTGTTGATCAGCAGAGGAATCATGATGATGTCAACGCTCACCGCAGCCTTGCAAGCAGTCCCCGTCCGCCGTGCGCTGCGCGCGCTGCTCGGGCTGCTGGTCTCCGTCGTCACGCTCCTCCCCCTGGTCGCTCTCGCCGACCAGGTCTCCGGAGCGCCGAACGACAGCGGCCATCGCGTCACGGACGCCGCGTTCGCGCCTGCTGCGGTGGGGTCGACCTCCACCGCACCGGAGCCCGACGGTCTCGGCGAGGGGACCGCGGCGGCCTCGTGCTGGGAGATCAAGCAGAAGGATCCCGCATCCCAGGACGGCATCTACTGGCTCGTCACCCCTGAGCTCGGCGCCCCGCAGCAGTTCTTCTGCGATCAGACCACCGACGGCGGCGGCTGGGTGCTCGTGGGCCGCGGCCGTGACTACTGGACCCAGAGCAACGAGGGGCGCCTGACGCCCTCGGACGTTGCACAGACGCCCACCGGGCCCTCTGCCTTCTCCCCCGCGCAGCTGTCCTCCGACACGATCGACGGTCTGCTGAACGACGGACGGGTCGACGCGCTGGCCGAGGGCGTGCGCCTGCGTCGCGCACGGACCACCGATGGCAGCACCTGGCAGGAGGTGCAGTTCCAGTACGGCACCCCGCGCGATGACTGGTCATGGCAGTTCGCGGGCTCGCAGTCGGTCAGCGACTGGTCGATGGATTCGGGCTCGGGCCGCGGCGGCACCACCGGGAGCTTCGGCTCCGACAACTCGTACCGCCGCGTGGACACCAACGTCGACGGAAATCGCGGCTGGGCGCGTGGCTTCTCTTACGGCCCCTCCGCCAGAGGCAGCTCGGACTCCGGCTCGTACGTCTGGGCCTCGTCCTCCAGCTCCGGATACCCCCGGCCGTTCACACAGGTCTTCCTGCGCCCCCGGCTGATGAGCCAGGACATCTTCACCGCCATCCCCGAAACCGGCCTTCCCGAGATCACCGGGGTCGCGACGGCGCAGAGCTACCCGATGACCTCGCCATGGGGCGTGAGCGGCCTCGGCGCTGCCGGCAGCGGCGAGCTGAACACGGAGGTCGCGGACTTCGCGGAGTCGAACGGCGTCATGTACGTGGGCGGCAACTTCCGGTACGTGCAGCGTGACGCCAACGGCTCCGGCCGGGTGGAGCAGAGCTACCTCGCAGCGTTCGACGTCGCCACCGGTGAATGGCTCCCGGGCTTCCGCCCCACCTTCGACAACCAGGTCAAGGCCCTCGCGGTGCTCCCTGACGGCCGGATCGCGGTCGGCGGCGCCTTCAGCACCGCGAACGGACAGTCGTCCCCATCGTTCGCTGTGGTCGATCCGGCCACCGGCGCTTCGGACCCGGCCGTGACGACCCGGGTCATCAACTACACCGGCGGGACGCCGCCGGCGATCCGCTCCATGGACGTGCAGGACGGCTACCTGTACCTCGGAGGTCGCTTCACGCACCTGACCGGCAGCGGTGTCACCTCCGAGGTCTATCAGCGCAACATCGGGCGGCTGAGCGCCACGACCCTCGCCCCAGTCCCGGGATGGGACCCGATGCTGGACGGCACGGTCGTGTCCGTGGACGCCTCCGCCCACGGCGACCAGGTCTACGCAGCGGGCTACTTCGGGCTGAGCAGGTGGACCGAGGTGACCGAGCGGGCGGGCGCCTTCACCGCCGATGACGCGACGGTCATCCCGTGGCACGTCGACTTCTCGAACCGCGACAACGGCCGCACCGGCTATCAGCAGGCGGTCAGAGAGGTCGGTGACCGGGTCTGGCTCGGCGGCTCCGAGCACATGCTGTTCAGCTACGACCGCCGCAACATGCAGGAGATGAGCACGAACATCGCGCAGAACGGCGGCGACTTCCAGGCGATCAGCCCCTATGGGGATGACGGCCTCGCCGCAGGCTGCCACTGCTCGGAGAACATCTACCAGGGTGCGCGCGACTGGCCGACCGTCAGGAGCTTCTCCCGGGTCGAGCACATCGAGCAGGCCGGGATCTGGAGGGCGTCTGACGGTGCCTTCGTACCCGAGTACAGCCCGCAGGTGAGCCTGCGGAGCGGTTACGGCGCCTGGGCGATCGAAGAGGCGTCCGACGGCGCCCTATGGGTGGGCGGCGATTACACCTACGCCCGGCTGCCCAACACGCAGAACTACTGGACCGGGGCGTTCATCCGATTCGCCCCCACCGATGCCTCCGCTCCAAGCACTCCTCAGGGTCTGACCGCCGCGAGCGCAGCCGGTGTCGACCAGCTGACCTGGGACGGGGTGTCCGACGGTACCTATGAGGTCCTGCGCGACGACCGGGTGGTGGCCGCCACCGCGACCACCTCACTGCAGCTTCCGACCATCAGCGGTGCGCGCTACTTCGTGCGTGCCGTGGACCAGGCGGGGAACCGCTCGACGACCAGCCATGCCGTCACCCCGGAGGTGGTGGATCCGGGCACGCTCCCGGTGGAGGTCGTTTCCGCGGGCTCGGCCTGGGCTCACTACTACGAGACCGACGCACCGTCCTCGACCTGGAAGGACGTCGCCTTCGACGACTCCACCTGGGCGAACAGCCCGGCACCCCTGGGCTGGGGCAGCAACGAGCTCGGCACCGAACTCACCGCCGCGGGCACCAAACCGCTGACCGCCTACTTCCGCCACTCGTTCACCCTCGACGACGCCACCCAGATCGCCGCACTAGAACTCACCACCAGAGCGGACGACGGGCTCGTGGTCTATGTCAACGGCACCGAGGTGGGCCGGTCGAACATGCCCGCCGGCACCGTCGGCCATGGCACCTACGCAACCGCCGCACCCCGCACCCCGGACGCGATCGCGAACCCCCTCACACTCACCGCACCCGGCAACCTGCTGGTCACCGGCGAGAACGTGATCACCGCCGAAGTTCACCTGAACTACCGCAGCACACCGACCCTCAGCTACGACCTCAGCGCCGTGCTGGTCCCCGGTGAACAGCCCGCTCCCGACCCGGATCCCGAGCCGAACCCAGTCCCGGACTCTCTGCTTCCGGCAGGCTCGACCTGGGCTCACTACTACGAGACCGACGCACCGTCCTCGACCTGGAAGGACGTCGCCTTCGACGACTCCACCTGGGCGAACAGCCCGGCACCCCTGGGCTGGGGCAGCAACGAGCTCGGCACCGAACTCACCGCCGCGGGCACCAAACCGCTGACCGCCTACTTCCGCCACTCGTTCACCCTCGACGACGCCACCCAGATCGCCGCACTAGAACTCACCACCAGAGCGGACGACGGGCTCGTGGTCTATGTCAACGGCACCGAGGTGGGCCGGTCGAACATGCCCGCCGGCACCGTCGGCCATGGCACCTACGCAACCGCCGCACCCCGCACCCCGGACGCGATCGCGAACCCCCTCACACTCACCGCACCCGGCAACCTGCTGGTCACCGGCGAGAACGTGATCACCGCCGAAGTTCACCTGAACTACCGCAGCACACCGACCCTCAGCTACGACCTCAGCGCCGTGCTGGTCCCCGGTGAACAGCCGCAGGCGCTCGCGCCGATCGCGGCGGCGGCCGACGGCGCCGGCACCGAGGACCTCGCGGCGGAGCCGGACACGGCCCCGGAGCCCGAGGCGGCAGCGGAGCCTGACAGCACCCCGGAGGCCGGCACTGCCCCAGACGCAGCGCCGGAGACGACGGAGGAGTCGACGGCCGGTGACTCGGACGGCACGACTCCTGCGGAGTCCGACTCCGCACCAAAGGAGTCCGATGCTGAGGCATCCGACGCGCACCCCGCCGCCGAAGAGGAAGCTCCGGCGCCGCCCGCTTCGCCCGACGAGGCCGACGCGGCCGACGAGAGCCAGAGCCCGGTATGCACCGTGGCCGCGACCGAGCCGGCTGGGGACGATGAGATCGGCTCCGAGGCGACCCCGGAGAAGCCCGAGAAGCCCGAGAATCCGGACGAGGTGATCGCACTGGGCGCCGACTGGGCCTACGACTGCGGCCCGCTGCCCGCCGAAGATTCCGAGGCGGACTGGACCTCCCCTGACCTCGACGACTCCGGCTGGCTCCTCGGAGCCGCGCCGCTGGGATGGGGCGATCCAGAGGACGAGCTGGGCACCGGACTCCTCTACGGAGACTCGACACCTCAGGTCGCCAGGTATCGGCACCGGTTCATGATCGACAGCCTCGACGGGGTGCAGTCCCTCGAGCTCACCGTTCCGGCGAACGCCACCTACGTTCTCCGCATCAATGGCGTCGACGCCGGCCGGGTGGATCTTCAGGAAGAGCCGCTCGATCCGGAGGCCTCGACGGACCCGACAGCCGACTCCTCAGGGATCACCGGAGTCCAGCAGACCCTCTCGATTCCTGTGTCCCTTCTGGTGGAGGGGGAGAACACGATCTCCGTGGAGGTGCTCGCAGAGACGGCACCCACCCCGGATCTCGCCTTCGATGCTCACGGCATCCTGGCGAAGGAGCCGCAGTGACGACCTCGGCGAGAACCGGACCTGGCATCCGCCCGATGCCCGCGGCCGCGGTGCAGACGGGAAGGCCGGGGCCCACCCTCCGCACGCCGTCCCGCCTGCCCGCATGGCCGCTGCTCGCCCTGATGTACGGGTTCCCGTTCTTCTGGGTGACCGGGACCAGCCTCTTCGCCCCGATCACTCTCGGTGCGATCATGGGGACCTTCCTGCTGCTGCGCGGCCAGGCGCGCACTGCACCGGGAGTGCTGTGCTGGTTCGCCTTCCTGGCCTGGGTCGCCGTGTGCGCGGTCTCTGTCACCGGGTTCATGCAGCTCGTCGGATTCGGCCAGCGCGCCGCAGACCTCCTCGCCGTCGGGATCGCGTTCGTCTACTACGTCAACGCCCGCGAGTCGATCTCGTTGGCCCACGTGCTCCGCGGCTTCACTGTCATCTGGGCGACGGTCGTAGTGCTCGGCCTCCTCGCCACCCAGTTCCCGGACTTCCGTCTCATCACCCCGCTCTCCCACGTCATCCCCGGATCGCTCCTGGGCAACGAGCTGGTGCGCGAGCTGGTCCTGCCGCGCCTCGCAGAGGTGCAGGATCCCTGGGGAGCCGAAGAGCCGTTCGTGCGCCCCGCCGCCCCGTTCCCCTACACGAACTCCTGGGGCATGGCGTACGCCCTGCTCACCCCCGTGATGGTCTTCGTCTGGACCCGTCTGCGCAGCTGGCCGGGACGCATCCTGCTCGCCGTCGCGCTGGTGGCCTCGATGTACCCGGCCGCTCAGACCAGCAACCGCGGAATGCTGATCGCCCTGGCGTTGTTCGCCGTGTTGATCGCGGGCCGCTTCGTGCTGGCCGGGAGCCTCCGCACCGGCATCACAGTGATCGGTCTGCTGGTGATCACCACGATCGGCGCGGCGGCCGGCGGCGTCTTCACCGCCATCGCCGAGCGCCAGGAGGTCTCCCACACCACCTCGGGCCGAGGCGCCATCTACGAGGCTACGTTCGAGAAGGTCCTGCAGTCGCCGATCGTCGGATGGGCGACGCCCGGGATGGACCCGACCATCGGCATCGCCCTCGGCACGCAGGGATACGCGTGGACCCTCCTGTACTCGTACGGGTTCATCGGGATCCTCCTCTTCTACATCTTCCTAGGCAGAGTGATCACCGCGTCGTGGCATCTCCGGACCCCCGAGTCTCACATGTTCCAGAGCCTCGTCGTCACCGTCGCGCTGACCATCTGGTTCTACGGCCTGGGTGTCACCCAGTGCCTGATCCTGCTCATGGCTGTGGCAGTGCTCAGCCGCGGCGTCACGGAAGGGGACGTCGCAGATGGTTGACGTGAGCGCGAGGCGCCGAGCGCCCGAGATGCGGCTGGGACGCGAGTCCGCCCTGACCTTCGGCGGCATCGTGGTCAATGCCGGGATCGCCTTTGTGGTGACGTGGCTGATCGCGCGCGGCCTCGGAGCCAGCGCCACGGGATCGTTCTTCCTCCTGACCTCGCTGTTCATGATCACGACCAGCGTCATCGGACTCGGTTCCGACACCGGACTGGTCCGTGCCCTCTCCCGCGCTCGAGCGATGGACGAGCCGAGCGAGCTGCGGCCGACGGTCGGAATCGCACTGCGGCCCGTGATCATCCTCGGGCTGTTCCTCACAGGGATTCTGCTCATGGCAGCCGATCCGCTCGCAGAATGGCTGGTCCCGGGCACGGATGCGGCACCGACTCTCCGGCTGCTGGCCCTGGCCCTGGCCCCCGCGGCGCTGACCGGGATCCTGCTGGCCGGCTCACGCGGCCTTGGCCGCATCCGCACGTACACCGTGGTGCAGAACCTGTTCGTGCCGATCAGCCGTCTGGCACTGGTCGCCGGGGCTGTGGCCGTGCTGGGCACCACGTGGTCCGTGGTCTGGGCCTGGGCGATCCCGCTGTTCCTCGCCGCCGCGATCGCGGCGTTCGCGCTCCGGACGCAGCTGCACGCCGAGGCCGGTCCCGCCATACCGCCCACAGCAGCCGAGCGCACCGTGCTCTCCAGGCGGTTCTGGAGCTTCTCGCTCCCCCGCGGCGGCTCCGTGATCCTCGAGCGCGCGCTCGACTGGGCGGACGTGCTTCTCGTCATCGCGCTGCTGGGGCCTCATGCCGGAGGCATCTACGGCGTGGTCACCAGGATCGTCCAGGCCGGCAACATGCTCGAAGCAGCACTGCGGATCGTGCTCGGCCCCCGGCTCAGCAGCGCGATCGCCAAGGAGGACCACGCGGGCGCGGACGGCCTGTACCGGCAAGTGACCCAGCTGCTGATCCTCGGATCCTGGCCCTTCTATCTCTCCGTCGCAGTCTTCGCGGACGTCCTCCTCGGACTCTTCGGTCCCGAGTTCACCCCGGGTGCGTGGGCGCTCGTGGTGCTCGCCTCGGCCATGGCGCTCAAGAACACGGCCGGGGCGTTGCAGACGGTCCTTCTGATGGCGGGACGCAGCACCTGGCAGCTGCGCAACAAGGCCATCCAGCTGGTCGTGCTGCTGGCGCTCGCGATGCTGCTCGTGCCGCTCTGGGGGTTGAACGGTGCCGCAGTCGCCTTCGCTCTCAGCATCGCCGTCGACACCCTCCTCGCCGGTTACCAAGTCCATCGCCTGCTCGGCTTCTCGACCCCGCTGCGCAGCATCGCCGTCTCCGCGGTGCTCCCCGTGCTGGTGGTGGTCGGCGGGTCGTTCGCGGTCCGGCTCCTCACCCCCGGTGCCGGCGCGTTGATCCAGCTGGCCGGGCTGGCGCTTGTCCTCCTCGTGTACGGGCTCGCCGTGCGCGTCGCCTACTCGAAAGGTGTGCTCCCCCATGACCGACACGATGCATGACCGCGCGGCTCGGCCGGCGATGCGATCTGCTTTCGCGATCACCAGTCATGCCGATCTGCCGCAGCTGGAGAGGCTGGTCCGCGCCCTCACCGATGGCGTCGACGACGTCCGTGTGTTCATCAGCCACGATGCCGCCGGAGTGCCCGGCGTCGAGCGCCTCGCCTCCGAGAAGTGCCGCGTCTTCCGGGATCCGGGCGGCCGCGGGGACTTCAGCGCCGTCGAACGCTTCCTCGCCCTGTTCGCCAGGATCGAAGCAGACGGCGGAGCGGAGTACTCCACCGTGCTCTCAGGAGCCGACTACCCTTCACGGCCCGTGCCGGAGTTCCTCGAGGCCCTGGACCGATCGGGCGACGGACTGCTGCACAACCACCGCGCGCTCGATCCCGCCCACAGCGACTGGACCCAGCACGAGGCGCGCCAGAGGTACCTCTACCGTTGGCGTCCCGTCGGCCTGCTGGGGGCGTCCGCCTCTCCCCGCTGGCATTGGCTCCACGCACTGAACTACGTCCAGCCCTTCGTGCGGCTGAACGTCTCCTACGGCCCGCTGCGGGTGGGCACCTGGCGCGGCCATCTGCCTGAAGGGCTGTCCTGCCACGGGGGCTCCTCGTGGTTCAGCCTCTCCCGCCGTGCCGTCCAGCACCTGCTGACGGTGCAGCGTACCCGAGCGGACGTCGTCGAGTGGGGGCGGACAAGCCTCGCCATCGACGAGTGCTTCATCCAGACGGTGCTGGTGAGCGAGAGCTCGTTCAGCTTCGTCAACCACAACGGTCGCTTCATCGAGTTCTCCGAGGAGGGGTTCGGGCACCCTCGCATCCTCACTGCCGACGACTACTCGCACATCGAGGAGTCCGGTGCGTACTTCGTCCGCAAGATCGATTCGAGCTCCTCGGCAGAGCTGCTCGACCGCCTCGACGCCCGACGCCTCCGCACCACATCGGTATGACGCACGCCGTACCGCCCATCGCTCTCCCTCAGCACGGGACCGAACCCAGGAGAATCCAATGTCCATCACCTACGTACTCAACGCATTCAAGCGTCGCTGGCTCATCCTGGTGCTTGCGGTGCTCATCGGCGCCCTCGCCGGCGGAGCATTCTCCATGGCGACTCCGGACCGCTACGCCTCCACCGCGAGCCTCGTCGTGTCCCCCGTGGTCTCGAACCTCCTGACGGGAGCGCCCGAGGACGTCAACATTCGCACTGAGCAGGAGATCCTCGGCTCCCGCGAGGTGGCGCGCCGCGCCGCCGAATCGCTGGGCATGGCGGACAGCGGCGCGACACTGCGCGGAGATGTCGAGATCGCCGCACCGTCCGGCTCACAGATCCTGCAGGTCACGGTGCGTGCGGACACTCCCGAGCAGGCCGCTGACAGTGCGAATGCCATCGCTGGCTCATACCTCGAGCTCCGCAGTGAGGCGGCGAAGAACATTACAGACCGGTACCTCGCAGGGGTCGACCAGCAGATCGAGGATCTGAGCTCCGGACCGTCCACTCCCGCGAACGACGGGCTGATCGAGCGACTCCAGCAGCAGCGCTCGAGCGTGGCGCTCTCGGAACCTTCCCCGGGGCGGATCATCGGTGCGGCGGCACCGCCTGCAGAGCCCTCCGGGCCAGGCCTGATGGTGACCCTCGCAGGCGGGACCATGGCCGGGCTCCTGCTCGGCTTCGCCTTCGCGGTGCTGCGCGAACGTCTGGACCCGCTGGTGCGCAGCGCGGACCGGCTTGCACTCGCCGTGGGGCAGGTCTCCGTGATCACCAGCAGGCACGGCGACGAGGAGCATTGGATGCGTCTGGCGGACGAGGCTCTCCAGCGGTCGCGGATCGACACCACGGTCGAGCCTGTCCGGGTCCTGTTGCACTCCGCTCCCCCGGCCATGGCCGAGACGGCCGCGAGCAAGTTCCTCTCCGCCGCCCGCTGGATCCTCAGCGAGTCGGGTACCGGCCTGTCCTGGAACAGCGACAAGGCAGAGCTGGAGAAGGCGACCCCACCGTGCGCAGGCTGCGTGGCGATCGTGCCCTCGGGCCCATACCGGTCGACCCTTGTCCAGGCCGCCAGGCAGTCGGACATCGCGGTCGTCGTCGCGACTCCCCACACCGCCCTGGGCGACGTGGCCGACCTGGTCGCCACCCTGCACGAGTGCGGCCTCGAAGTCGTGGTGGGGCTGGCCCCGGAACCGCGAGCCAGCCAGAGCACGTCGGACCACGTCCAGGAGGACGCCCCGACTCCGCGCCACCGGTCGGACCTGACCGAAGCGCGCGAATTCGACGCGATCGCCGTCGCAGGCTGACCGTCAATCGACCGTCGGCGCGAGGACAGGCACCGGAGGTTCTGGAGAACACCCGTCGATCTTGCGATCGGCGGGTGTTCTCCAGCCAAGGCCGCTTACAGCGGATGAGCACTGACCGGCTGAGCTCTGGGCCAGCCCCACCGGCCTACGGGCCCTGGCGCTCTCCGCGCCCGATGGGCTCCTGGCCCCGATGATCTTCTGGTCCCGGCGAGCCCACTGGTCCGCGCACCGGTAGACCCGACACGTGCATCTGGGGCGCGTGCCTCTCAGAGCAGCGCCCCTTGGCCCGAGATGCAGCCCTGCATCAGCGACGGCTCGGTGCAGTGATCTTCGCCAGAGGGTGTGGGATTGGTGAGGAACGCTGAGCGTTCTCGCCCGGGCACCGCACCTGCAGCGTGTACCCGCCTCGATCCTGCGGACGCTGCGTTCCTGTGGGTACATGCGGGCAGATGGAACGCCCCCGCAGGAGGGCTCAGCACTTCCCTCCCGCAGGGGCGTCACCCCATCCCGGAGACGGCGTATTTCAGTACGCGCCCCGGGAGGCCAGCACGGCGCGCGCAGTGCGCACCAGGATCAGGAGGTCCTGCATGAAGGACCAGTTGTCGACGTAGAACAGATCCAGTCGAACGGTGTCATCCCAGGAGAGGTCGCTGCGACCGGAGACCTGCCAGAGCCCGGTGATCCCGGGCCGCACGGCCAGGCGCCGGTGCGCGTCCCCGTCATACCCGCTGACCTCCTGGGGCAGGGCGGGCCGCGGGCCGACCAAGCTCATGTCACCCCGCAGCACGTTCCACAGCTGGGGCAGCTCGTCGAGGGAATAGCGGCGCAGCAGCTTGCCCACCCGGGTGATGCGGGGGTCATCGGACATCTTGAACAGCACGTCGTTGCCGCGGTCGCGCGCGAGCTGCTCGAGCTCGGCCCGGCGGGCCTCCGCATCGACCACCATGGAGCGGAACTTCAGGAACTCGAAGGGTTCGCCGGTGCGGCCCACGCGCTGCTGACGGAAGATGACCGCGCCGCCATCGCCGAGGTGCACGAAGAGTGCCACGATGAGGAGCACCGGCGCCAGGATCAGCAGCAGCAGAGCGCTCGCGGCGATGTCGAACAGCCGCTTGCTCCAGCGCAGCGCCTTGCGGGCGCGCGGCAGGTCCATGTGCACCAGCGGGAGTCCGGCCACAGGCCGCATCCGGATCCGGTCGCCCGAGATCTCGCTGATGCCCGGGACCACGATGACTCCGACCTCGATCCCTTCGAGCTCCCAGGCGACGCGACGGAACTCCTCGGCGCTCGCCGACGAGCCGGCGGTGAACAGCACGACGTCAGGCTGCTGCGCGCGCACCAGATCCAGCAGCTGGGACTCGTCGCCGAGGATCGGCACGCCGGCGCCCTCGCCGCGGCGCGCATCGCTGATCGGGGTGATGGCACCGACCACGTCGTAGCCCAGCCAGACCTCTCGGGTCAGGGTGCGCACGATGCCGCGCACATGCCCGGTGGAGCCGACCACGAGCACCTGCGAGCGCAGGTGCCCCCGGGCGCGGGCAACGTTCACGCAGCGCCGGGCCAACACCCGTACCAGCAGCAGGAGCAGGGGACCCACCAGGAACAGGGCGACGAAGTAGGGGCGGGAGAGCGGGATATCCGCAAGGAAGAGCACCGCACCGGTGAGCCCCACCGCTCCGAGGCTTCCCACCAGCACGTTGCGGTAGATCTCGGGTCCAGCGGACACCAGTCGGGGGTTCGACGCGCCGGAGATCAGAATGGCGAGCATCCAGGCGGTGGCGATCACCACCGATGTGCGCACCACGTAACCGGAGAGGTTCGGAGCGGAATCCAGGAACGCGAGGTTCTGCCGGATCAGGACCGCGATCACGCAGGCCACCGCGAGCGCCAGGAGGTCCGCCGCGACGATCATGGAGACGACCAGGCGGTCATCGCTGCGGTCCTTGCGGCGAGGACGCGCGGACCAGGTGGAGGCTCGCAGCGGAGATCGACCGCCGAGCAGAGGGACCGAGGGTCCAGCAGCTTTGACTGTCTGCGGTAATGCCACGTGCACCTCTCAGCGATCGGAGCCGGGATGGAGCGGTCAGGCCCAGCACCGGGAGCGGGTCCGTCCGCACCATCGCGACCCACACCCATCTGATGTCCGTTTTGCCCTGCTTGTCCGGCTTGTCTGAAATGCGACTATACCTCTCCTCGTGGAGGAATGGGAGATGCACTGCACTCTGCGCCGCGAGGAGACCCCTCGGAACGAGGGGTTACGGCCACAGGGACGTCCTGGAAAGAGACAGCACGACGCAGCGCGCCAACCCCGAAGGGTCGGCGCGCTGCGTCAGGTGTCGGAGCTGAGCGGGGCTCCCGCCTGCGGCGGCTCAGCCGTTGAGGTGCTCCTGCAGCGCCTTCACGGTGGAGTAGCTGGTGCGGAAGTCCCACACGCCGTTGCTGCCGTGGCCGATCGCGGCACGGAGCTTCGCCGTCGTCTCGGCGCCGATCTTCCCGTCGGCGGTGGCACCGATCTTGGACTGCAGGGCCTTGATGTCGGCGGTCGAGAGCGAGCCGTCCTGGCTCACGCCCACCCAGGCCTCGAGCGCACGGGTGGTGGCCGGACCGAACTTCCCGTCCACGACGAGTGCGCCGCTGCTCGGCGCCGAGGGAGCCGGGGCGGTCGGTGCCGAGGGCGCGGGGGCGCTCGCGGCCGGAGCTCCGCTGTTGAGGAAGGACTGGAGCGCCTTCACGGTCGCGTAGTTCGAGCGGAAGTCCCAGGCGCCGTTGCCGCTCAGGCCCATCGCCGCACGGAGCTTGGTGGTGGTCTCGGCGCCGATCTTCCCGTCGGCGGTGGCACCGACCTTGGACTGCAGCGCCTTGATGTCGGCGGTCGAGAGCGAGCCGTCCTGGCTCACGCCCACCCAGGCCTCGAGCGAGCGGGTGGTCGCCGCCCCGAACTTGCCGTCGACCGCGAGTGCGCCGGGGCTGGTGCGCACGTCGTCGCGGGAGGCCGAGTCCTCGCGGCCGCCGGGCTGGGCGTTCGCATCCGCGCCACCGTTGGACCTGGTGAGACCTGCCCGCTTGCCGCAGGTGGGCCACGCTCCGGGGCCCTGCTCATGCAGGGTGCGCTGGGCGATGGCGATCTGCTCGGACTTCGTGGCCTGGTTCGCCTGGCTCGCGAACTCGTGGCCGCCGAAGGCCTTCCAGGTGGAAGGGGAGAACTGGAGCCCTCCGTAGTAGCCGTTGCCCGTGCTGATCGACCAGTTGCCGCCGGACTCGCACTGGGCGACCTTGTCCCAGACACCGGTATCGGCGGTGGCGACCCCGGCCCCGGAGATGCCCAGGCCGGCCGCGATCACGGCGCCGCCGGTCGCGGCCGCCATCTTCGGGGCCACGCGGAGGCCGTGGAAGTACACCGCGGAGCCGTCGGCACGATGGGTGGGGACACGGGCGGGTGCAGGCATTCGGGGGCTCCTGAGGACGGCCACGGGGGAAGGGGCGGGGAAGAGTGCGGCCGACGACGGGCGTCGACCCTCCCCCACCGTGCCCGTCCCACCAGCACTTCCGGTCAGTTCGATGCCAAGTCCGAGCCATTGCTTGGTGAAACTTTTACCGAGAATGGCACCTCGGAGAATGACACCCGGGGAATTATCGAGTACAAACCGTCGGGACCACCATGGGGGTGCCGGAGGCGGGATCGGGCACCACGAGGCAGTCCAGCGAGAAGACGTCCCGCAGCAGCGCGGGGGTGACCACGTCCTGCGGTGCCCCGGTGGTCACCACCTCGCCCTCGTGCATCACCACCAGGTCGGTCGCGTAGCGCGCGGCCTGGTTGAGGTCGTGGAGGACCACGACGAGGGTGCGCCCGTGCTCGTGGAAGCCCCGCAGCAGCTCGAGCAGCTCGTACTGGTGGGCGATGTCGAGGAAGGTGGTCGGCTCGTCCAGCAGCATCAGCTCGGTCTCCTGTGCGAGCAGCATCGCCACCCAGACCCGCTGCCGCTGGCCACCGGAGAGCTCGTCCACGAGGCGGTCGGCGAGCTCGACGGTGCGGGTGGCGGCCAGGGCGCGCTCGACGGCGGCGTCGTCCTCGTCAGTCCAGCGGCGCACCAGGCTGCGATGCGGGAACCGACCCCGCGAGACGAGGTCGACGACGGTGATCCCGTCGGGGGCGAGCGCGGTCTGGGGCAGCAGACCCAGCCGGCGGGCGACGTCCCGGGCGCGCAGGCGGTGCAGATCCTTCCCGTCCAGCACGATGCGGCCCGCCGACGGGGTCAGCACCCGCGCGAGCGACCGCAGCAGCGTCGACTTGCCGCAGGCGTTGGGGCCGAGGATCACGGTGAAGGAGCCGGGCCGGATCTGCAGGTCGAGGTCGCGTGAGATCGCCCGCTCGCCGTAACCGAGGGTCACCTGCTCGACGCCGAGCACCGGGCGTTGCCCCACGGGTTCAGGCGAGGACGCGGACATCGAACCCCCATCCCACGCTCGAGGCCGAGACGACCTCGAGACCGGCCCGGCGCACCAGCTCGTCGCGCTCGGCGCGGGTGCGCAGCCCCGCTTCGCCCCGGGCGAACGCGAGCAGATCGTCCTCGCACTCGTGCTCGTCCAGCGCCTCGTCCTCGAGCGCCTCGCCCACCAGCACCACGCGCCCGCCGCCGCAGGCCGCCCTTGCGGCGCGCAGCACCGCGATCGCGGCATCGTCCGGATAGCGGTCCAGCAGGTCCACCAGGAGATGAGCGTCCGCCGGGCTCGGCGACGGGGCGAACAGCCCCTGCTCCTCGACGGTGACGGCGGCGCCGGCGAGCCGTTCGCGCATCGCCTCGGCGTCCGTCGGATCCACCAGCACCGACAGCTCTGCCGCAGGTCGCGCACGGCGCAGGGCAAGGGCGATCTCGTCGGCCCCACGCCCCGAGATCCGCAGCGCGGACCAGTCGGCGAGCGCCTCCGCCTCCGCGAGCGGGCCGGCCAGGAAGACGGCACGGTCGGCCTCCGCCCGCAGCCGGTCCTGCCGCCGCTGGTGCCGGGTCGACGCCTCGACGATGCCGAGCCCCTCCAGCACCTGCTCGACGTCGGCGCCGACTCCGGTGCGCACGGCACGCAGCAGGCCGAGGATCGCGAGCTGCTCGAGCCCGTGGGGGCCGTCCAGCCGCAGGCGGTCCTCGTACCATTCGTCGCTCATCTCGAGCCCGCGGGCGGTGAAGACCCAGCACCAGGTGCCGGATGCCTCCCTGTCACGCCTGTCACGCTGCACGATCCCGATGGCCTCGAGATAGCGCAGCAGATGCGACAGACCGCTCTCGGAGCAGCCGCTGCGTGCGGCGAGCTCGGCGGTGGTCGCCGGGCCGTCGGCGAGGTGGGAGCCGAGGCCGATCGTGGCGGCGATCCGCAGCGCCATCGGGCCCACCAGCTCGGCGGCGTGGAGCAGATCCTCGTCCTCCTGGGGCTCGGCCCCGGGGGCCGACTCCTCCGGACCGGTCGCGGCCGCCGCAGCCGTCGCGACCTTCTCGATGGAGCCGTCGCCCGACGGCTCGGCACCCCCGGGGAGGGCTCCGCCGGTGGCCTCCGCGGGGCCCGAGGAGTCCGCGGCGGCGGGCCGGCGCCAGTACCCGGTGACGTCGAGCTGCTCGGGGTCGAGCTGCTTCTCACGGCGCAGCCAGCGGCGGAGCGGGGCGAGGGTCAGAGCCTCCCCCGCCGCCCAGGCGAACACCGTGCCCGGCCACCAGGGGGCGGCGCGGACGGCGTCGAACAGGAGGCTGGTGGACCCCGCCGGGGCGCCCTCGCGCACCAGCCAGGTGAGCTCCACCCCCTCCGGCACCGTCAGCTCCTGACGGTGCGAGTCCTCCCCCACCTCGACGAACACCTGCGCCCGTGCCCCCTCGGGGAACTCCTCGAGCCAGCGGCCGATCGCCGGCAGCGCGGTCTCGTCGCCCACGATCAGCGACCAGTCCGCCCCGCGGGGATGGGTGCCGGACATCTTCGGGCCGGCGATCTGCACGCTGTCCCCGACCTGCACCGTGCGCGCCCAGGCCGCTGCGGGCCCGTCCCCGTGCAGCACCAGGTCCACGTCCAGCTCCTGAGCGCCCTGGTCCCAGCGCCGAGCGGTGTAGGTGCGGGAGATCAGGTGAGGGTGGCGCGGCCAGTCGAGCACGCCGTCGAGCTGCGCGGGCACCAGGGCGACGGGCTCCTCGGGATGGCGCAGGAACAGCTTGAACTCGTCGTCGAAGCCGTCGGAGCGGAAGGCCTGCACGCGGTGGCCGGAGGGGGCGGTGTGCGCCGCCAGGCCGGGGCCGCCCAGGGTGACGCGGCGCATCGCCGGGGTCACGTCGACGGCGGCGCGCACCACCAGCTCGCGGGTGGTGATGGGGTAGAAGGTCCAGTCTCGCAGGGAGCGCACAGGGGTTCCTCTCGAACGGGGCGGGGTCAGGGATCGGCAGGGGCAGGGCGGGAAGGGAGGCGCAGGGGCGGGGGTCAGGGGCGCCGTCGGCGCCTCTCGCGCAGGATCAGATGGAGCAGGTAGCAGCCGCCGACCACGACGGTCACCAGGCCCACGGGCACCGGCTGGGGCAGGGCGTGCTGGCCCACCAGGTCGGCGGCGCCCAGCAGCACCGCGCCCAGCAGGGCGGTGGGCACGAGCGGGGCATCGCCCTGTCCCGCGAGGCGCCGGACGATCTGGGGCGCCACCAGGGACACGAAGGCGATCGGCCCGCAGGCCGCAGTGACCACGGCGGTCAGCGCCACGCCCGCGACCACGGCGACGGCCCAGACGCGCCGCCTCACCACCCCGTGAGCGAGGGCGACATCGTCGCCCAGCTCGAGCTCCCGCAGGGCCGGGGCGACGGTCGCGACGAGGGCGAGCAGCAGGCCGATGGCGAGCGTGCCCCACCGCAGCATGGTCGTGTCGACGCTCGCGAGGGACCCGGCTCCCCAGATCGCGGCGCCGAGGGCGATCTCGCGCCGCGCGACCAGCAGCAGATAGGAGTTCAGCGCGCCGAGCATGGAGGAGACCGCGATGCCGACGATGATCAGGCGGAAGCCCTGCATCCCGCGGCGGTGGGCGAGCACATAGATCACCAGCGCCGTGGCGATGCCGCCGGTGATCGCCCCGGCCGCGACCTGCAGGTAGCCACCGCCGAGCACGAGCAGCACCAGCAGCGCCCCGGTGTACGAGCCGGTGGAGAAGCCGATGATGTCGGGGCTGGCCAGGGGATTGCGGGTGAGGGACTGGAACACGGCGCCGGAGACGGCGAGCGCGGCGCCGAACACGAGGGCGGCGAGGGCTCGCGGGAGGCGCCAGTCCCGGACGATGACCGTGGTGATCTCGTCGCCCCGCCCGGCGAGCGCAGCGAACACCTGCTGCCCGGAGAGGCGGTAGTCCCCGAGCATCAGGGCGAGCAGGCTCACCACGGCCCCCGTCAGCAGCAGCACGGCGGACAGGCGCAGCGCCCGGCGCTCGAGGCGGAGCCGCACCGGGCCCAGGGCGAGGTGGAGGAAGCGGTCCCGGTGCGCCGAGAGCACGGCCGGGCGGCGGTCGAGGTCGGTCACAGCCCGCTCAGCCTCCTGCGCGCGCGCACCAGCACGATCAGCACCGGGGCGCCGACGAAGGCGGTGACCACCCCGGCGGGCATCTCCGCGGGCGCCACCAGGACACGTCCGAGCACGTCCGCGGCCAGCAGCAGCACGGCACCGCCGAGGGCGCTCAGCGGCAGCAGCCGCACCTGGTCCGGGCCCACGCACCAGCGGATCACGTGCGGCACCATCAGCCCCACGAAGCCGATCGGGCCGCAGATCGCCACCGCGCTCCCGGCCAGCAGGGTGATCGCCGCGATCACCGCGACGCGCACGGCGCGCACGGGCACGCCGTGGGCGATGGCCACCTCGTCCCCGAGCGCGAGGGCGTTCAGCGAGCCGGCGCAGGCCAGGGCCAGCAGCCCTCCGAGGCCGAGATACGGGAGCATCGGCAGCAGGTGGGCGGTGCCGCGGTTCTCGAGGGTGCCCACCGTCCAGGAGCGCATGGCGTCGAAGGTGTCGGGATCGGCGAGGGTCACCATCCCGGTGATGCCGCTGAGCACGGCGCCGAGGGCGAGGCCCGCCAGCACCAGGCGCAGCGGGTCGGGGCCGGAGCGGCCGGTCGCGCCGATGAGGTGCACCGCGACGGTGGTGAGCAGCGCGCCGGCGAAGGCGAACCAGGCATAGCCGCTGATGCCCACCACGCCCGTGAGGGCGATGCCGAGGGTGACGGAGAAGGCGGCGCCCGCGTCGACCCCGAGGATGCCGGTGTCGGCGAGAGGGTTGCGGGTCAGGGCCTGCACGAGCGCCCCCGCGACACCGAGGGCGGCGCCGACGGCGAGGGCGGTCAGGCTGCGCGGCACCCGCATGGACAGCACGATGTAGCGCTCGTCGGGATCCACGACGAGTTCCACCCCCAGCTCAGCGCGCAGCACGTCCAGGACGGCCACCTCCCGCGCCCCGACCGCGATCGAGCAGGCCACAGCCAGCAGCAGCAGGACGACCAGCGCCGCTGCGGTGAGGCCGACGGCCCGCCGACCGCGGCGGCGGGCCGGCCGAGCTGGGGCACCGCGGTGCGGCCGTCCCGGCGCCGCCGTGGTCGCCGTGCTCACCCGAGGACCGGCGCGACGGCCTCGGAGAACTTCGCGACCGTCCAGGGGGTCGAGAGCGCATTGGGGTAGTCGAAGCCCCAGGCGATGGGGAGGGTGCCGTCCTCGTCGGGCTCGATGATCGCGACCCGTCCCTCCTGCACGGCCGGCAGGGACTGGTACAGCTGGTTGGCCTCGAGCCACGCCTGTGCCTCCTCGGGCGTGCCGTGGCCTCCATGCTGGGCGATCACCACGAGATCCGCCTCGATCATGTCCAGGTTCTCGAGGCTGACGTCGCCCTGGGCGGCGGCGAGGGCGTCGGCCTGCGGCTGCGGGGCGAAGCCCCAGGACGTGGCGACCTCCTCGACGACGGAGCCGGTGTAGTTCGAGACGGAGATGCCGGCCTGCTCGCCGCGGTTGAGCACGAAGGAGAGGGTGGTGCCCTGCCATTCGGGGTGGGCGGCAGCGGTGTCCACGGCGAGCTGCTCGGTCTCCTCGACGACGCGCTCGGCGGTCTGCGCGAGGTCGAGGGCGAGGCCGACCCGACGGATCACGTCCCGCCAGTCGTACTCCCAGGACTCCTGGTCCTCGTAGGACTCCATGGTCAGGACCGGGGCGATCTGCGCGAGCCGCTCGAAGTCCTGGTCGAGGCTGCCGTAGGTGGTCGCGACGATGAGATCGGGGGCGGCGGCGAGGAGCTGCTCGAGGGGCAGGCCGGCATCGGCCCAGATGTCGTACTCCTCGACCTCGTGGCCCTCCATCGCCTCGCGCTGCCACGGGGTCCAGATCTCATCGGTGATCACCGGGAAGGCGCCGAGGGCGAGCACGGCCTCGAGGTCCTGGATGCCGGAGACGACCGCGATCCGGGAGGGACGCTCCTCGAGGGTGGTGGTGCCGAAGGGGGAGACCAGCTCGAGCGGGTAGGTGGTGGCGCCCTCACCGGCGGGCACGCGCGAGGCGTCCGGGGCGGCGGCGTCCTCCGCGGCCGCGGCGTCTCCGTCGGCGCCGGTGCCGCAGGCGGCGGCGAGGCCGCCGAGTCCGGCGGCGCCGAGGGCGGTGAGGGCATGACGGCGGGTGAGGTGCAGGGGCACGATGGGTCCTTCGCTCGAGAGGGTGCGCTGGGCGGCGGTCGACGCGCAGCCCCTAGTAAGGTAAGCCTCAGCTACATCGGTGGGACCACACGGAGGAGGCCATCACGTATCCGATCGCGACACCGGACCGCGGCGGCGCAGCGGCGACCACCCTGCCGCGCACCGTGCGCCTCCGCCCGCGCGTGCACGCCGAGGCCGATCTGGTGCTGTGGTGCCGCACCGGGTGCGCGCGCGTCGGAGTGTCCGACGCAGTGCCCGGTGCAGAGGAGGCACGCCCTCTCGCGGTGCCTGCCGACAGCGCCCTGCTGCTCCGCGCGGGGCAGCGGCACACCGTCGAGGTCCCCGCCGGGACGCTCCTGCATCCCGTCTTCCTGCCGCCGCGCGGCGCGCCCGGGACCGGTTCGCCGACAGGGAGCCCGGTGGTCGAGGTGGACCGGGGCCTCGCGGCCGCGCTGCTGGCGCTCTCCGTGGCGGGCACGACGGATCTGCGCCCCGCGGAGTCCCGCCTGCGGGCACTCGGAGAGGCGGTCCGCTCGCGGATGGCCGGCGGGGCCTCGCACCGGATGCGCCCTCCTCCCACCTCGCACATCGAATGGGTCACCAACCGGGACGAGCACGTGCTGGTGATCGCCGCCTTCGGGCCGGCCACCGTGATGGTCCGCGATGTGGCCGGGGGCTGCGCCGCGGTGGACCTGGCCGAGCACATGGCGCTCGCGGTGCCGCCGGGGGTGCCGCACCGGATCCTCACCCGGGAGGCGGGTGTCGCTCTGCCCGTGTTCCATCACGGGACCGGGCTCTCCCTCGACGGGGCGGAGGGGCGCATCGAGCTCATGTACCTGCCGGCGCGGACGCGGCTGCGCGCGGAGCATCATGCGGTCGCCGGCTCTTCGGCGCTGCGACCTCCGGGCTTCGACGAGACCGCGCTGCCGCGAGCGCTGGCCGGCCTCGTGCAGCGCACCGGCGTGCTGCGCCTCGACGGCGGCGCCCCGGCACCGGTGGACCTGCTGCGCGAGCGGGTGATCCGGGACCCGGCCGGGAGCTGGTCGCCGGCGACCTGGGAGCGTCTGGAGGGCGGCGCGACCGCGCCCTGCCCCCACCGTCGCACGCTCGAGCGCGCCGTCCGGGAGGCGACCGGCACCGGGTTCGTGAGCTGGCGGAACCAGGTGCGGGCGGAGCAGGCGGAGGATCTGCTCGCCGCCGGGATGCCGGTGAAGACGGTGGCCCGACGCATGGGCTTCGCCCACGCCAGCGGCTTCTCCCGCGCCTTCCGCCAGGTCACGGGTGCCGCCCCGGAATCGGTGACCCGCAGGACCGTCCCCGGGGATCTCGCACCGCCCCTCCCCCCTCCCGTCCCGCCCTGGCGGGCCCAGACCAGGAGCCGCCCATGACCCCCGCGACCGAGGACCAGCTGTTCCCCGCCGAGCTGTGGGAGCCGCTGCCCCGTCCTCCCGGACGCGAGGAGCCGACGCCGATCCGTCGGCGCGACGACACCGCGCACGGCAGCGCGCACGGCAGCGCGCACGACGCCGCTGACGGGGCGGGTCCGCACCTGCTCCGGCGCGAGGGCGAGGGCGCCCTGGTGCGCATCCGCCACACCGCAGAGGCGGCGAGCGCGGTGGCGCTGCAGGCGAGCGGCTGGTGGCACCCTTCCCCGGCGGATGCCTGCGAGCTGCGGCCGCAGGGGAACGGCCGCTGGGAGGGCGTGTTCGAGGTCCCCGCGGACTGGCGTGCGAGCTATGGGTTCGCAGTGCACCGCGGGCCCGGCGAGCCGCCGTGGCGCAGCGCCGGCATGAAGGCACCCGGCGTGGAGGTGGTGCCCGACCCGGGGAACCCGCGCCGGCACCGGGCCGGACGCGGCGGGGCGGCGCGCTCGGTCATCGCGCTCCCCGACGACGCACCCTTCGCGCCGAGCGCCGCGGAGACGGAGGGTCCCGGCCCCCGGGTGCTCCCGCTCGCCTCCCCGAGCGACGGGCCGCGCACCCGGTGGTGGGCCTCGCGCCCGGGGGACGCGGGCTGCGAGGGCCTCGACCCCGAAGCTCCGCTGCCCCTGCTCATCCTCACCGACGGCGCGCAGCACGTGGAGCATCTGGACACGCCGACGCTGCTCGCCCGAGGCGTCGCCGCCGGGGTGCTGCCGCCGCTGGCTGCGGTGTTCGTGGACTCCGGACCACAGCGCGGCGAGGTGCTCGGGGTACCCGGCGGGCATGCCCGGTGGATCGCGGAGCAGCTGGTGCCCTCCCTGCGTGCGTACGGTCTCGGCACGGGCCGGGGACGCGCGCGCGTGCTCGTCACCGCCGATCCCGCACGCACGATCGTCACCGGCTCCAGCTTCGGCGGCCTCACCGCACTCTTCGCCGTGGCCCGCGCCCCGCAGCTGATCGGGGCGGTGATCGCGCAGTCGGTCTCGCTGTGGCGCTATCCCGCGGGCGCCCTGACCGCGCCGCTGCTGCGCGCAGCCGCGCGCAGCACGTCGGGACCGCTGCGGCTGCGGCTCCAGGTGGGCCGGTACGAGGGGGACATGCCCGCCCGCTCCCGAGCGCTGCACGAGGGACTCGTCACCGGCGCCGCGCAGCACGGCACCGCCCTGGACGTCACCCTGGACGCACACAGCGGCGGCCATGACTGGGCCTGGTGGCAGCCGACGATGCTCCATGAGGTCGCCGCGCTGCTGCGCTGAGCACGCCGGGCCTTCCCGATATCCTCGACACGTGCCGCCCCCCGTCCGCCTCGCCCCCGCCGCCATGGCCTGGCGGCTGCTGGCGGTGCTGCTGTGCGTGGGGGTGCTGACGGTGGGCGGGCTGACCCGCTCGAACGATCTGTTCCCCTTCGGGGTCCTGGACCAGTTCTCCTCCGGCACCGACCCCGACGGAGAGGTGGTCAACACCTGCCTGCAGGGCATCCGCGGCGACGGAGAGCCCTTCGACATCCGCTTCGGACCGCGGAGCGTGGGCATCGAGCGGGCCGACGTGGAGAACAATCTCCCGGCGATCGAGTCCGACCCGCAGCTGCTGGCCCCGCTGGCCGCCGAGTACGACCGGCGTCACCCCGAGCAGGAGCCGCTGGATGCGCTGGTGCTGTGCCAGCGGATCACGTCCCTGCAGGGCGGCACCGCCCATGGCGAGGAGGAGCTCGTCGAGGTGGTCCGTTGGAAGGCCCCATGAGCACCACCTCTGCTGCGGCCTCCCGACCCTCGGGGGGCACCCGGCCCCGGTTGCGGTCGATCCTGTTCCCGGCCCTGCCCCTGGCCCGGATCAGGGTGCTGCGGGTGATCATCTACGCCTTCGTGGTGCTGGATGTGCTGACCTTCTCGCGCGATGTCCTCTCCCACGCGAACAACGCCGGGTTCTACACGCCGCTCGCGCTCGCGCGGCTGCTGCACCTGCCGGCGGTGACCACGCCGCTAGCGTACACCCTGCTGGTGCTGATCCTCGCCGGGTGCGCGGCGGCGATCGCGGGCCGGCGGCCGCGGCTGTCCGGCGCCGTGGTCGCACTCGCCTTCTGGCTGTGGATGCTCTACAGCAACTCCTACGGCTACATCGCCCACGACCACATGGCGCTGATGGTCGCGGTGGCGGTGCTGCCCACCGTCGCGGGGGCCGAGAGCACCGGCCCCGCGGGCACGCTTCCCCCGGCTGCCAGTACCAGTACCAGTACCAGTGAAGCGGCAGGCTGGGCGCTGCGCGCGATCCAGCTCGCGGTGATCGCGACCTACTTCTTCTCGGTGGTCCCCAAGCTCCTGTACTCCGGATCGCTCGCGAACTGGGGCAACAGTGCGATCCTCACCTGGGCCTCGATCCGTCGCGGCAGCGCCCTGGCGCACTGGCTGGTGGAGGTGACCCCGTGGGTGTTCGTGCCTGCGCAGTGGGCCGGGCTCGCCCTCGAGGCGCTCTCCCCGGTGGTGCTGTTCCTGCGCGGGAGGGCCCTCTACATCGCCGTCGCGCTCTACCTCGGCTTCCATCTGTCCACGCTGGTGCTCCTGGGGATCCACTTCCTGCCCACCGCGATCTGCTGGGCGGCGTTCCTGCCGCTCGAGCGGCTGCGATGGCCGGGACGCAGAGCACAGCACTCCCGCTGAGCCCTGGCCGCCCGGTCACTCTCCGTCCTGGCAGACCGCGACCGACTCCCCCTCGAGGGGCCACGTGACGGTCTCGCGACTCCCGTCGTCCACGTCGATGCAGGTGACGATGTTCAGGAGGAGGCCCTGGGACAGCGCGATGTGCAGCTCCCCCGAGGGATCGAGCACGACGATCCCGTCGATGACGAAGGGAACGATCTGCGACGTCCCCGCGCTGCCGTCGGCGCCCGGCGCGGAGGTGAACACCGCGTACCCGGTGTCGCTCGTGATGTTCCAGGACGCGCTGATCCAGCGATCGATCTGGTAGCTCGACGGAGAGGTGACCTGCCAGGTCCCCGGCACTGCGGAGGGCTCCTCGGCATCCATGACCCCAGCGCTCCCGACGGGTCCATCGGGGCGGTCGTCGGTGAAGGCGAAGAAGGGGCACTCCGGCGGGGCCGCCACCGTGGCGGCCGCGCATTTCTCGAGGGTCGCCTCGACCTGTGCGGTGACCTCCTCGAAGCCCTGCGTGGAGAGCTCATAGCCCAGCACCGCCCCGGCTCGGCGCAGCTGCTCCCTCTGCATCGGGATGGAGACCTTCTCGACGACCGGGAACAGGCGCTCGCTGCGTGCGGGCAGCCCCAGTTCGTAGCTGCCCGGCAGCAGGCGCAGGATCAGGAGCTGCTGGCCGTACATGCCCTCCCGGCTCGGCTGCCCCGACAGCGGGATCGGGACCGCGTTGATCAGCAGCTCCCGGACCCCCTCCGGCACGGTAACCACGAACTCCGTCGCCACCACCGGTACGAGCTCCCACGTCGCCGGGGCGAAGGAGCTGGTGGCCTGGGAGCGCACGGTGAAGCTGGCCTGCTCGACACTCGTCCCCGAGCTCAGCGACGCGGTGACCGTGGCCTGCCCACCGCCGGTCTCGACGGCATCGATCGTGTAGGAGGTGATCCTGTCGGTCGCGGCACGCAGCACCTCCTCCGTGAGGGCGATATCGCTCGTCTCCGCGGAGTCCGCGAGGTGCTCGCGCACGGTCGCGACATCGCCGGCCACGAGCGCATCGAGAAATGCCCTCACCGGATCCTCCGGCGAGGCACCACCGATCAGCAGCCGCGGCAGCACCAGCACGAGGACGAGCACCGCGCAGATCGCACCGGCGAGCGCGACTCCGCGGCGGCGCGTTCGCCTACCGGAGCCAGGATCGGCGGCGCTGACACGTCCTGTGCCACCGCCGGTCCCGGTGGCGGGAATCTCGCCGGTGCCAGGCCCGCGCAGCGCGGCCGGCTCCCCCTCGGGCCGGGTCCAGCCCAGCGGGAGGGTCCGCCCGGTGGGGGCAGATTTCGACTCTTTCACGGTGCTCCCGGCTCTGGCTGTCGGACGGCTCCGGCCGACAGCGGGATGGGCACTGCCGGCGAGCGGTCCTCGATCGCGCAGCAGAATGTCCCAGGATACTCGGCCCGTTCATCGAGGGTTCCCGGAGACTTCACCGGGGCAGAGGTCGGTTCCCGGCGTAGCTCCAGGCCGAGAGCTCATATCCGCCGTCCACTCGGCGGATGCTCGCGCCGAAGAGCGCGGAGGTGGCGTGGACCGAACCCGGCATCGGCTCCGACGGCGTCGCCGCGCCGCCGTCCGGGGCGACGGCCGGCACGGCCAGGGACGGCGCTGACGGAAGCAGTGAAGTGGACGGCGTGGACGGCGTGGCGGGCGGTGAGGACGATGGTGAGGAGGCCGGTGCTGCCCGGACCGTCGGCGGCGGCGCAGAGCGGTCGGCGGGCGTGCTGACGGTGAACTCCGCGACCAGGTGCTCACCGCGGAACTTGAAGCTGTCCCCCAGCATGTTCACATAGTCGATCTCGGGCTGCCGGGTCACGCTCCAGGAGCCGACCGTCCCCTCCGGCAGGTCCACCGCGATCGGGCATCCCGCCGGCCGCGGGGAGGTGCTCTCGGTGCACTGCGCGATCTCGCTGCGGATCACAGATCTCACGCGCCTCGGCGGGCAGGCTGAGCCCGTAGTCGATGTCGATCATGCCGGTCTGCCACTGGCCGAGGACGGGCGGCACATAGATCACGCGGGGACGGGAGGTCAGGGGCGGCTGCGGCGGGGGCAGCTCGATCGCGTAGCTGCCGGGCAGGACATGCAGGACCACGCCGATCCGGTTCGCGCCGCGCTCGCTGAACAGCACCTCGGGGATCTCGAACTGCTGGCCGTTCAGCAGGAGGGAATCGGTCCCGGTCAGCGGGCTGACGGTCAGGATCGGCAGGTGGATGGGCTCCAGCTCCCAGGTGACCGGGGAGAAGGGCCCCGCGCTGGTCGCGTGCAGAGCCAGCACGGTGCGGTGCTCCTCGCGGCGGTTGCGGAGGGTGGCGGTGACCTCGGCCGAGGTGCCGTGGAGGTCGACCCGGTCGATCACATAGCCGGCGATGCCGCCCGCGGTGGCCCGGTGGACCGCGGCGCTGATCGCGATATCGAGGGTCCCCTCCACCGGGCGCACGTGGCGGCGCACCGTCTCCATGTCACCGGAGATCACGGCGTCGAGGTACTCCCGTGTGACGTCGTCGGGGCCCTCAAGTCGCAGCAGCAGCCAGGGCAGGGCGATGGGGAGGAGCCCGATCACGGTGATCGTCGCGATCGTGGTGCGCAGCCGGGACCTCGTGCGGATCCTCCGGCGGCGCGGCACACTGCCCTGGTGGCGGAGCGAGATCTCCGCACCGAGCCGCTCATCGGCGCTCCCCGGGCGGGGCGGGGTGGTCTGTGAAGCGGCCGCATCGATGCTGCCGGCAACGGGCCATCCCGTACGGATGATCCGGCCGGGCGTCTGCTTCCGCTCCGGGATCACATCGCGCTCCGAGGCCAATCTCTCGCGTGGAGGAAGAGTACCGCGAAGGCCTCCCGAGCGCACCGGGCACATCGGATCAGTACGGGCGCATCGGGTCAGTGCGGGCCAAGCCGGGTCAGCTCGATGAGGCTCAACCGCAGGCGTCCCAGGAGCTGGAGGTGACCTCGGCATCGTCGATGACGACGACCCCGTCGAAGTGACCGGTCTCCTCGTCGACGCAGTAGGCGTAGCTGAACGAGGCCGTGCTGCGCAGGGCCACGGCGAGCTCTCCGTCACCGTCGATGGTGACCGTGCCATCGACCTCGAAGGGCACCGTGATCGCAGCCGCCGCCCCGGCCTCATCCTGCACACCCCGGTCGGTCGCTGGATCCTCGGCCGACAGATCATCCGGAGTGAACTGGGCCGTCCCCTCCCCGTGCACCATCCATAAGAAGGAGTCCCCCGGGTGCACCTCGACGCGGGGCGGGTCCGTGAGGGTCCAGGTGCCCTGCGAGGCGGTGTTCGTGGAGGGTCCTTCCGGACCATCGGGCTCCGAGGCTGCGGGCTCTGGCGCAGCGGGCTTCGAGGGATCGGGCACCGCGAACGGACAGCCCTCGGGCGCCGACGAGGTGTCGGTCGCGCACTCCTCGAGCGCCGCGTCGATCTGGTGCTGCACCTCCTGCAGCCCGTCCTCGGCGAGGGTGTGCTGCAGGCCGTGGACGGGCTTGCGCCAGGTCCGGAAGGCGGGTGGGGCCTCGAGGGCGATCGGCTCTGCCTCCAGCCAGCGCCGCGACTCGGGCAGGGAGATCTCGTAGGTCCCGGGCAGGAGCTGCACCGTGATCCGTGACTCGTACGGAACGCCGGTGAGGCCGAGCTCGGCGACTGGGAAGGAGACGCCGTTGATCCCGACCTCCTGTGCCCCGAACGGCACGTCGATCACGAACTCGGGAAGTGCCACCGGCGCCAGCTCCCAGGCCAGAGGCGAGAAGGGGCCGGCGTCGGTGGCGGTCAGGGTGAAGGTGACCTCGCTGCGGGCCGCTGGGGTGTGGAGCGAGGCGGTGACGGTCGCGGTGTCGGCCGCGACCTCGACCTGCTGGATCTCGAACGACTCGAGGCGGTCGCGGGCCTCGCCGAGGACCTGCGCGGTGAGTGCTGCGGCGCTGGCGTCCGGGGCATCCTCCGTCTGTGCAAGCACGGTCTCCAGGTCGCCGTCGACCACGGCCTGGAGGAATTCGCTGATCACCCGCTCCGGCCCTGCGGTGCTGCTGAGCAGCCGCGGCAGGCCGACGAACAGGGCGACCACCAGCGCGAGCACGCAGCCGATCGCGAGCAGCCGCCGTGTACGGCGGGACCGGACTCGGAGGGCGGAACCCGACGGGCCAGCCATCGCCGCCCCATCGCCCCAGCCGAGCGGCAGCGCACGCCCCACCGCACGCTTACGTCCTCGCACCCCCATGCAATCCTCCCCGCGGGCCGCTTCCGGCGGCCTGCTACAGCGCGCCCTTGCCCGCCTTCTCCCGGGCGCGGTCGGCGAAGCTCACACCCATCGCGGCCAGGGTGAGCGCCATGATAATCACCAGCGCGATGGTGAACGCCTCGAGCCAGGAAGTGCCGCCCAGGGTGAGGGAGAAGATGATCCCGGGGATCATCGCGGTGCCGATCGCGGCGCCGGTGCGCTGGCCCAGCTGCAGGATGCCACCGGCGACGCCGCCGAAGCGCGGGTCCACGGAGTTCAGGGTGAGGGTCTGGTTCGGGGAGATGGTCATCCCCTGGCTGAGGCCCATCAGCGTCAGCGGTGCGGCCAGCCACCAGAACGCGATCATTCCGTTCTCCACGAAGCCGGTCAGCAGCGCGGTGCCGGCCAGGCCCACGAAGGCGACGCCGAAGCCCACGATCACCATCCGCCGCCCGAAGGTGAGCACGTAGCGGCCGGAGATCTGTGAGCTGATCGCGGCGGCGATCGAGGAGGGCACGCCCATCAGGGAGGCCTCGAAGGCGGTGTGGCCCAGATGCATCTGCAGGTACAGCGGCACGATGATCCACACGCTGGTGGCACCCAGGAAGTACACCGAGACGATGAGGATGCCGTTGCGGAAAGCTCTGTTGGCGAAGATCGCGGTGTCCACCATCGGGCTGCGGCCGGCCTGCCGGTAGCGCCGCTCCCACACCCACCACAGGCCCAGCATCAGCAGGCCGGCCGGGAAGGACATCCACACCAGCACGTGCCCGCCGCGCTCGAGGAAGGGCAACATGACCCCCAGGATCGCCAGGCACAGCAGCAGCGCACCGACGGGGTCGAGATCCGGGCGCCCCTTCCCCCGAGACTTGTCGTCGGGGATGTACCTGAAAGCGCCGATGATCGCGATCACGCCGATCGGGGCGTTCATCAGGAACATCCACCTCCAACCCCAGTTCGGCCCCAGCAGCTGGATCAATGCGCCGCCGACGACCGGGCCGATCGCGGTGGCCACCGCGACCGTCGTGGCCAGCAGCGCGAAGGCCCGCGCCCGGTCCTGGCCGCGGAAGTGCTGCTGGATGAGGGCGACGGTCTGCGGGTTCAGCAGTCCGGAGCCGATGCCCTGCAGGATGCGTGCGAGGTTGAGCATCTCGACGTTCGGCGCCATGCCCGACAGCAGCGAGCCGAGGGTGAAGATCCCGACGCCGATCACGAACATCCGTCGGCGCCCGGTGGCGTCGCCGGCCCTCCCGGCCGGGACCAGCAGCATGCCGAAGGCGAGCGCGTAGCCGGAGATCACCCATTGCAGGTCGCCGGTGTCCGCCTCCAGGCCCTCGCCGATGGCGGTGAGGCCCACGTTGATGACGCTCACGGCGATCAGGGCCATGAACAGTGGGGCGAGGAGGACGGCGAGCAGGGGTTTGCGACGCACCGGAGGAGTCAGCGCGCTGGAGTCGGGGATCACCCGTTCACTCTATGCACTCAGTGCACTTCTGAGGAGGGTGGGGTGACCGGCGGGACAGCGGCGTGAGCCGGCCGGCCGTGAGGCGTGGGTCAGGACTGCTGCGAGGCGCCGTCGTCGGGGCCGGAGTCGGTCGGCGGCCGCGGCGCCGACTCGGCGAAGGGGCTCGCCCCCGTGCCCTCGAGCAGGCCGCGGGCGTCGTCCCGATAGGGACCGGCCGGGATCCCGTAGCGGGTGCGCTCGCTGAGCAGGGGCGCGGCGGTCTGCACCGTCCGTAGGGAAGGACGGCCCGGGAAGGGGACGCCCGTGAACCGGCCGAACTGCTCGCCGAGGCCCGCGGGGCGGGTGCGATCGGCCTGGTCGAGCAGGGCGAGGGCATCGGCCGGGCTCGGGAAGCGGGAGGACCACACGTGGCCCGGGGGCAGGAGCGAGGTGAACAGCGCGCCCGATGGGCGGAACCACAGCGAGCCGGGCTTGCTGCGATCGCGCAGGGCGTGGGCGCGCCAGGTGGTGATCGGGTGGGAGGAGCCCCAGTTGACCCAGTGCACGAAGAAGCTCGGGTCGGTCGCGGCACGGTCGGCGAGCTCGTGGACGTTAACCTCGGTGCCCAGGTACTTCCCGCCCGAGAGCAGCCCCATCACACCGGCGGAGCCCTCGGGCGCGAAGCTGTAGCCGAAGTTGTCGGCGGTGTACTCCTGAGAGCGGGACAGGGCCGGGCCCAGGAGCGGGACCAGGGAGAGCAGGTTGGTGAACAGCAGGCGGAAGTAGGAGACGTGGCCGGCGGCCAGGTGGCCCACCTCATGGCCGATCACGAACTTCAGCGCGTCGCGGTCACGGCCCTGACCGCCGACCTCGAACAGGTCCGAATGCACCACCACGAAGCGGCGGAACCCGTGGCCGGAGGCGAAGGCGTTGATCACGCCGTTGCCCATGGTCACGTAGGCGTCCGGGACGTTGCGCATCCCGAACTGGGCGGCGGCCTCGGCCACCATCCGGTAGCCCTCGGGGAACTGGGTGGGGCTCATCCGCACGGAGGTCGCGCGCAGCTGGGCGTACATGATCGCGCGCACCCACCAGATCAGAAACGGCAGCAGCGGCAGCAGGAACACCAGCTGAATCACCAGCGGGAGCATCGAGGCGTACTCCCACGCCTTGGAGACCGCGTCCTCGCCCTGCTCGGAGTACAGCCAGATCGTGCCGCCGATCGCGCCGCCCCAGGAGAGGTAGCCGAGCACCGTCGCGGCCACGCCCACCCACAGCAGCGGAAGCTCCCAGGGGTGGCGGATCCGGCGCTGGCCGCGGACGCCGTGGGTGGTGGCGCCGTTGACCAGGGACGGCTTCTGCGGGGCCGAGGGCGTCGGTGACACCTGCGCGGCGGTGGGCGGATAGGTCATGGGGTACTCCTCGAGCGGTTCTGCTCACGGGGAAGGGTCGGTCGACCCGTGCGGGCCATGGTCCGACGGTAGACCCGCTAGCCCCGCCGCGCATCACCGATCGCGCTGGTCAGGCCCGATCATGGACGGGGGGAGGAGAATCCGACGACCTTCGTCGCGGTGGGGTCGTCCGCGCGGCCGATGGGGGTCGACGAGCGACGCACAGTCGCCGACGCTCGGACCCCGGCGCTCAGTAGGTGATGGTGATCGAGCCCGCGATGCGCTGACCCTCCACATTGGCGCCGTTCGAGGCCAGGCCCATCGTGCCGCCGAGGACCGCAGGACTCAGGTAGCTTCCGCCGCCCCCACCGCCGGCCCCCTGGGAGGCCGCCCGTTCCGACAGCACGCGAGTCACTCGCAGCGACGAACTCCCTGCGCTGCCGCCGCCGCCGTAGCCACCGCCGCCCGATCCGGAGACATGCAGGCTCAGCGTCGTCGCGCTCTGCACTCCGTTCCCACCGGCGGCGTTGAATCCTGCGCCCCCGGAGTTCCCGACGACGAGGTTCCTGGCATTCTCCGTCGTCCCGCTGGCGACCGCCACCGTACCGGCGGGGCCACCGGTGCCGGCCGTGCCGTTGGTTCCTGCCCGTCCTCCACGAGCCAGGACGTTCGTGGTGGAGTCGTTGGCAGTCGCGGTCCCGTCGGATCCGCTGGCGAGTGCGTTGCCACCGCGGGCCTGCATCCCGGTGAACGCTCCGCTCGTGGCGGAGCCGCCGCCACCGCCACCACCGCCCGCAACGATCACCGGGGTGTTGCCGAGCAGGATCGCTGACGCCCCACCACCGGACCCGCCGCGGCTGCGATTGGTCGTCCCCGTGCTGGGGAAGGCCGGACTGTCCCCGCCCTTTCCGTATCCGCCACCGCCGACGATTGCGGTGGCGCTGGTCCGTTGGCGAGACCCCCCGGCCCCCACGATCAGGCGTAGCGGCTGTCCAGGTGTCACGGCGATCTCCCCGGAGACGCGTGCGCCTGCTCCGCCCTGGGACTGGTCGATGCCGCCACCGCCGGCACCTTCGACCTGCACCCGCACCCGGGTGACGCCGGTAGGGACGGTCCACGTCGTGTCGCTGGCCTGCGCGCTCGTAAGCGCCGGGCGGGGCGCGGTGTACGTCCGCTCGAAGGAGGCGGCGATCGCGGGGGCGGCTGTCGCCGCCAGCGCGACCGGGGCCGCCCAGGCGGCGCCCTTGAGGACGTGTCGGCGGGCGGGCGTGGATTCGGAGCCGGTCATGGGCGCCTTCCTGGTGACGGCGGCACCCTCGAAGGCGCGCCGGGCGATCACAGCCCACACCCCGGTCGGAGCACGGGAGGTCCTTATCGGTAGCCAAGCTACGCTCTTGATCGTCGGACACTCAAGGGCTCAGATGCACTGTGCGCACGATGTGTCCCATGCCACGGATCACTTTGCGCGGGTATGACGGGAATGCCCATATCCGCTGGTCAACTGCCACCGAAGGAGCGCGCCGGCCCACCGAGGGTCGCCGTCGATCAGGCCGTCTTGGCCACCCGAGGCGCCGTCACGGCGATGTCGTCGCCGTACCGCGCCGTGCCCGTGATGCCGCCTGAGTCCACGACCCAGCGATAGCGGAACTGGATCTGGGTCCGCTGCGCGACTCGCGCCGTGACGACGTCGCCGGTGCGCAGCGTCTGGTTCCCGGAGGTCGTTTTGAACGTGATGGTGTTGCCCAGCACGGCGGACGTCGCAGTGTCCAGCACGCTGGCGGTCAACTCCGCGTTCCGAGCGTTCGCGTGATAGAGACTCGAGTCGAAGGCGAAGGTGTACGTTCCCGGCCCCAGGCACACAGCAGGACTGAGGAGTGTCGTGGTGGTAGCGCTCGCTGTGCTCGGATCGTCCTGCAGGAACGCGGCGTTGGCGAGATTGTTGGCGTTGCTCGCAAACCTCACCTGCGGGGCGCCCGCACTCCTCGTCTGCGTCCAGTTCTCGATGACCGCGTTGTTCGTCCCGGGCTTGAAGACAAAGCTCGACTGGATCTGCGCTGCTGTCTGCGGCGCGCACTCGAACGACGCCGCGTAGGCGGGAGCGGCGATGCCAGCAGCGACTGCGGGGGCCGCCCATACGGCACCCCTCATCAGCGCCCGCCGGTTCGGGTATCGGGTGCTGGCAGGGGTCGTGGTGTCCACCGGGGCTCCTCGCGAATGACTCGCAAGTCCTTCATCACTCGCGAGTAAGTTTGGAGTCTCGAGGCTATCAACCTGTTGCTGGCTCACCACCATGGACGTTGCTCATGCGACATCTCGCGCGGAGCGCGCCGCAACGACCTCAGCGGAACAGCCACCCGAGCAGAGCGCGCTTCGCCCCGCGGTACGGCGGGGTGACCAGCCGGAGGGTGTCGGGGCGCAGCGGCTTCTTCACGACGGGCTTCGCATGCGTGAACACCTCGAAGCTCGCGCGGCCGTGGTACTTCCCCATGCCGGACTCCCCCACCCCGCCGAAGGGCATGGTCTGGGAGCCGAGGTGGGCGAGGGTGTGGCCGAGGGCGAGGGAGCCCGAGGAGGTCTCGGCGGCGAACCGCTCCTCGATCTCGGGGCGGGGACTGAACACGTAGGCGGTCAACGGCTTCTCGCCCCCATTGATGCGGGAGATCGCCTCGTCGGGCCCGTCCACGGCGAGCAGCGGGAGCACGGGGCCGAAGATCTCCTCCCCCATCACCGGATCATCCCAGTCCACGCCGTCGAGGATCGTCGGCGGGAGGTAGCGATTGGCGCGATCGGCTGCGGAGGTGCCGCCGAGCACGGCCTTCTCGTCGTCGATCAGGCCGAGTACGCGGACGAAGTGCTTCTGGTTCACCATCCGGCCGTAGTCGCGGCTGCGCTGAGGAGTACGCCCGTACATCGAGGTGACGGCGTCCTGCAGATGGGGCACGAGTGCGTCGAGCGTGGAGCGCTCGGCCATGAGGTAGTCCGGGGCGACGCAGGTCTGCCCGGCATTGGCGAACTTCCCCCACACGATGCGGCGGGCGGTGGTGGCGAGGTCGGTGCCCGCGTCGACGAAGACCGGAGACTTCCCGCCGAGCTCGAGCACGGTGGGGGTGAGGTGCTCGGCGGCGGCGCGAGCGACGATCCGGCCGACGGTCCCGTTGCCCGTGTAGAAGATCAGGTCGAAGCGCTGTTCGAGCAGGAGCGTGGTCTCCTCGACCGCGCCCTCGACGACCCTCACCCAGGCCGGGTCGAGGTGGGTGCGGACGAGGTGCGCGAGCGCGGCGGAGGTGGCGGTGGCGACCTCGCTGGGCTTCAGCAGTGCGGTGTTCCCGCCGGCGATCGCGCCGATCAGCGGAGCGAGCGCGAGGTTCACGGGGTAGTTCCACGGGGAGATGATCAGCGTCGTCCCGAGAGGCTCGCGGCGGATCTGCCCGCTGGAGGGCGCGAGCAGCAGCCCTGGGCCGAAGCGCTCCGGTCGCAGCCAGGCGCGGAGGTTCTTCCGCAGGTGCGCGATCTCCTGGGTGACGACGCCCAGCTCGGTGATCAGCGATTCGGTGCGGGACTTGCCGAGGTCCAGCTCGAGGGCCTTCAGCAGGCGGGGACCCTCGGCGCGGAGCCCGGCGGCGAGGGCGTCGAGCTGCGCGATCCGCGCCTCGAGCGACCGGGTGGTGCCGGCGCCGAAAGAGTCCCGCAGCGCGGCGACGTCGGCGAGGATCTCGCCTCGCCGGACGGCGTCGAGGGCGGACGGAGCGGCCTGGTGCGCGTCGGTGGACATGGCTCCAGGGTAGGGCCGACGGGTCGCGGTGCGCCGTGGGCGAACGACTGGTCTGCCCCCGCTCCGACGGGCGTCGATGCCCGACAATGGAGGCTGACGCCGTCCCGAAGGCCGGGCCGACGCGAGGAGGCTCCCCGAATGGCTGTGCTGCTGTCGGCACCGATCCTGCTGTCGATCACCCTGCTGATCTCCGGGCTCGCGAAGCTCGGTGCTCGCGAGGGGACGCAGGACGCGATGCGCTCGCTGCGCCTTCCGCTGCCGACGACGCACGCCTCGGTCGCCTCGGTGCTACCGGTGATGGAGATCTTCCTGGCGCTCGCGCTGTGGATTCCTGTGCCTCCCCTGCAGGTGCTGCTGGCAGGTCTGGTGACAGCTCTGATGTTCACCTATCTGGTGATCATCGCGCGGGCGCTGACGTTCGAGGAGCAGGTGCACTGCTCCTGCTTCGGCACCCTCGCCTCCCCCACCGTCTCCCGCACCACGCTGGTGCGGAACGTGATCCTCAACGTGCTGGGCCTGCTGACCGTGGTCGCGGCCGCGAGCGGCGCGATGACCACCTTCTTGGTGCAGGCTCCGTTGGGGCTGATCGGTCTCGGGCTCGCACTGCTGACCGCGATCGCGCTGGCCGCCGCCACGATCGGCGGCAGCGTCGCCGATCCCGATCCCGATGCCGACGCCGCGACCGCTGCCTCCACTGCCGCGGCCGACGTGGACGCGGACGAGCTGCTGGACTACGAGCGCTCCCCGATCCCGGCGGCGGTCCTGCAGCAGCCGGGCGGCCGCCTGATCACCCTCACCCAGCTCACCGCGCAGCGGGCGGCGCTGCTGGTGTTCGTCACCGAGGGCTGCGGGCCGTGCGAGCGGGTACTGGACCATGCCGAGGAGTGGATCGGCGAGCTGGAGCAGACGCTGCAGGTGCGGTTCGTGTTCTCCCGCCCGCTGGACCAGCTGCGGGAGCGGACCACGAACCGCGTCACCGACCATGCCATGCACGACCTGCAGTTCACCGCCCGCACCGCCCTCGGCGGCACGAGCGCGCCGAGCGCAGTGCTGCTGGGAGCCGACGGTCAGCTCGCCGGCGGCCCCGTCAACGGCGGGAGCGCGGTGATCGAGTTCGTGCAGGAGATCCGAGAGCAGCTGGCAGAGGCGCAGCAGAGCCCCGTCGACGGCGAGCAGGAGATGGACTGGCCCGCTCCGTGAACGGGCCAGTCCTTCTCACGCGCTGCGCACCAGGTTCTCTCCGCCGCTTCCCCGTCCGAGGTAGACATCGAGCAGATCGATCCCGCCTGCGTCGACCGCGCCGATGTGCAAGGCAGCGACGTCAAACTGCCCGTCCAGAAGGGCCGCAAGATCATCCGGCACGGCACCGGGCTCGCCGTTCTGCGCATTGATGGTCAGCACCACGACTTCGGTCAGAACGGTGAAGAGCCCCTGCAGAAGGAGGTTGAGCGCCCCGGTGAGGGGCGTGAGCGCTCCGGCCGCAAGGATCGCGTCGCGGATGGTCGTTCCGATGACCGACAGGATCGCAGAGGTGAGCCCCAGGAGCGACGGCTGGACGGTCGCATTGCCGCTGACCAGGTCGGCGAGACTCCCGGTGATCGTGACAGGAATGAGGCCCAGGAGCCCCCGAACCCGGATGTCGACTCGGATCGCACCGAGGACGGCGTCGACAAGGGTTCCGACCTCTCGCGCAAGCGCATCGGTGGGCAGAGGAGCGTCGGTGAAGAGTCGAGTGTTCGGCGCGAGGCTGTTGAGCCAAGGGGACGCAGTGGTGCCCTCGTAGGCACCGCCCAGGAGTGCGCCGAGATCGACGGTGACCACTGCCGGGTTGGACAGTGCCAGCTTCACCGGCCGTCCGGCGCCAGCGGGGAGTTCCGCGGTGTCGAGCGACAGGCTGAGCGAATCCACTCGGAGCAGAGCGTTCACAACAGTAAGGCTGTTGAGCGTGTTCACCAGACCCGAGGTGAGCCCGCTGAGAGTGCCGTTGATGGTGCCGACCGTCGCACCGACCGTAGGCGATGTGAGTTCGGCCTTCAGATAGGAGACGAGGTAGTCGCGCTCCAGGTCAGCCGGCGGGTTGCAGAGCGAGCTGAACTGGGTCCGCCCGGCGACCGCACCGATCGAGAGCTCGGCGTCCGTCACGGCGGAGAGGAGGTCCGCGGTCCCGCTGCCGCCGATCTGGCTCACCACCGTATGGAGGTCGAGGGAGGCGAGCTCGGGCCAGCCGTCGGAGGGCTCGAGACGGATGGACCCGTCATCCGCGACCGCACCGCTGGCTCCGCGCACAGTGCCATCCTGGTTCGCGTAGCCGTACTGGTTGAGAACACCCGTGTCAGTGTTGAAGTTGAGCAGATCCGACAGCGTGTCGGCCAGGCCGGTGAGGTTCAACTGCACCGCGTTGAGGACGCCCGCGGAAAGCGGGTTGGTCTCCTCGTCAGAAGGCGGCGTCGTGGCGTCGACCTCGGCCGTGGCACCGTTGACCGAGGCGACGGCATCCAGATCCGCGGACAGGATCGAGCCGCTGAGAAGCCTGCCGGTGCCGGTGGAGTCGTAGAGAGTCCCAGCAGGGTCGCACTCGCCGGGGCTGGCCGCCATCGCCGGCGCGCTGAGCGAGAACGCAGCGACGGGGGTCGCCCAGGCCGCGCCCTTGACGAGGGAGCGGCGGGTGAAGGCGGAGTGTCCGACCTCGGCGGGGCGGACACGGGAGGGTGCGGTCACGGAAACCTCTTTCGGGCACAGGCGTTCCGGCGCCTCACCTCACGAGTGGCCGGGGCGCGTCCAGTGGACGACGGGGGACGCTTCGCTCCGGGCGCACCAGCGGGCGCCTTCCGAGGGAGGCGCTCTCAGGCGGACAGGTGCGACGGCGGACCGTCACGCCCCCGATATTGACATGCCCTCGGCGAATAGAAACGAGGGCGGTCACGATTCTTCATCTCCGACACCCTTCCGTGACCTTACCGCCCAGTAAGTTTTCCGCGTCGCCACTTTTATCTGGACATTTCTGACAAGTCACCTGTGGCGTCTAGTCTGTGCGCATGAGCTCTCCCGCCCCCGCGCACCGCCCTGAGCCGCAGCCACCCTCGGTCCTGTTCGTGTGCACCGGCAACGTCTGCCGTTCTCCCTTTGCCGAACATCTGCTGCGCGATCGACTGCCTGGCAACCGCGCCGTGAGCAGGGGCATCTTCGCCCTCGAGGGCAGTGCGATGGAGTCACAGATGGCGGGCGAGCTCTCCGCGCGCGGGGTCGACCCGCAGGGCTTTCGCGCCCGGCAGGTATCCGCCGCGGACCTCGGGGCGGATCTGATCCTGACGATGTCGCGTCGACAGCGCGCCTACCTCCTGGATGAATTCCCTGCCGCAGCTCGGCGCATCGGACATATGGGACATGTTCCAGAGCTCGTTCGGATGGCGTCGGAGAATCCGGATTCTTCGCTGAAGGAAATCATCTCCGCGTGGACGCACCGCGCGATTCCCGCGGGCCTCGACGTCCCCGATCCCTACGGCAAGGACGCGGCGCAGGCGGCGCGGACGGCCGCGCTGCTGACCGAACGGGTGGAGCAGCTGGTGCCGGTGCTGCGCCGGGGCATCCTCGCCCCCTGATCAGCCCTGGCGGGCCCAGCCGTGGCCCACGAGCTCCGTGACCGCGCCGCGGACGAGGGCCGCGCTCTCGGGGTGCTCTCCGATCTCCTCGATCACCAGCTGCTCGAGCTGGTCGACAGCGAGGGGGCCTGCGTCGGCGAGCAGGTCCCAGACCAGTCCCGCGAGGCCCGGCAGGTGGATCGCGCCGTGCTGACCGAGCACGAACAGCCCGGACTCGACGGCGAGCGCCTGGCGGAACGGTGCGGCGGCGATCGTGCCGGGTGCCGGCGCCGCGTCCTCGCCGGCGGCAGCGTCGCTGGGCCGCGGCGCAATCTCGACCGTCTCGATGTGCTCGGGCGGCGGCAGGTGGCGCAGCAGCTCCTCGAGCTCGGCGGCCTCCCGGTAGCGCACCTCCAGAGCGCCGCCCACGGAGTCCAGCAGGGCGGCGAGCGCAGCAAGGCCGCCGGGCACCTCCCACAGCGAGGAGGTCTGCGGCACGATCCGGGTCAGCGCCTCGAACAGCGGCACCCGCGTCACCGAGGCCCCCTCCCCCGCCTCGTCCTCGTCCCGGATCCGCTCGAGCAGCAGCACCATCGCCGGCGCCGGGGCGGCCACCTCATCGGCGGGGCGGAGCCCCAGGTCGCCCAGGGCGAGATCCCGCTTCGCACCGAGCTCCGGGTCGTGCTTGGAGACGGGCTTGGGATACGGGGTGATCGCGAAGCTGCCGGGGGTGATGATCGTCAGCTCGTCGGTGAGATAGGCGCCGTCCCGTCCGAGCAGGGAGGAGGCGGTGGACTTCCCGGCCCCGGACGCGCCGACGAGCACGAGGGTGCCGAGCTCGGGGTGGGCGACGGCGCCGGCGTGGAGCAGCAGGCGGGTGCCGATCAGTCGGCGGATCACCTCGCGGGTGAGGTGGCCGGAGATGGTGTAGCTCGCCTCGGGCCGCGCCTGCAGCGGGACGGTCCCGGCGGGGAGGTCGCCGCCGGCGAGCGCGTAGTCGAGGCGGATCTGCGGCGTCGCACCGTCGTCGTCGGCCGAAAGCAGGTGGGACCACAGGGTGTCGATCTCCTCGGCCACGGTCTCCAGGCCGGGCCCGAAGGTGAGCAGCACGCTGTGGCCGGCGACCTCGAGCCGGGTCGCGGTGGCGAGGTCGGCGGTCACGCGGCGTCACCGTCGATCGTCTCGAGGATCCCGCCCGTATGGAGCTCGGCGAGGAAGCTGGTGATGATCTGCTCGGCGTCGGCGGGCACGCCGTCGACCTCCTGCCGCAGCCGGTCGGCGAGCTCGGCGGGGCTCGCCGCGCGGTCCGGCGTCTCGGCGAGAAGCTCGAGCACGAGGGCGCCCACGCCCTGGATGCGGGTGATCGGGCCGTGGGGCAGCGCCCCCACCCACAGGTCCTCCCCGTCCCAGTCGCTGACCAGAGGGCGCAGCCGGTAGCGGGTCACGGGACGCTCGCCTGGACGAAGCGGCCGGAGCCGCCGGCGTGGAGCTGACCGGCGGCGGCGGGCACGAACAGGGCCTTGCCGGCGGTGAGCACGTGGCGGCCCAGGTCGCTCTGCACCAGCACCTCGCCCTCGAGGCCGAGGAGGGTGCGGGGTCCGCCGCCGGGGACGCGGTGGCGGGTGCGGAAGGTGCCGGGCGGATCCGTGAGCGTGGTGAGCGACAGCTCGAAGTCGTCGACGGGCGCGTAGTAGGCGACCGACGTCGTGTTCTGCCGCTCCGGCGCGACGCGCAGCGGCGGCGCGGCCTGCACGCTCACGCACTGAAGCATCTCGTCGGCGTCGACCTTCTTGGGGGTCAGTCCCGCGCGCAGCACGTTGTCGCTGGCGGCCATGATCTCCAGGCCCACGCCGTGCAGGTAGGCGTGCAGGGTCCCGGCGGGCACGAACATCGCCTCGCCGGGGCGGAGGGTGACGGGGTTCAGCAGCAGCGCGGCGACCACGCCGGGGTCGCCCGGGTGGTGCTCCGCGAGCAGCGCGACGGTCTGATCGATGCGCGGGGAGGGCGAGTGGCCGGACTCGGCGCGTGCCCGGCATGCCTCGACGACCTGCTGGACCGCCTCGGGGTCCGGGCGCATGGCGGAGGAGACCAGGGTGCGGAACGCGGCGCGCATGCCGTGGGCGGTGGGACTGCGGGTGAGGAGGGTGTGGAGGCGGTCGGTGAGGTCGGTGCCGAGCCCCTGCAGGAGCGCGGCGGCGCGGCGCGGGGTGCGGAACCCGCACAGCGCGGTGAATCGGGTCAGCGCGATCAGCATCTCGGGCTTGTGGTTGTCGTCGCGGTAGTTGCGCAGCGGCGACTCGAGCGGGAGCCCGGCCGCGGTCTCCGCGGCGAAGGACTCCTGGGCGTGCTCGCGATCGGGGTGGACCTGCAGGGACAGCGGCTTCTCCGGCGCGATGACCTTCAGCAAGTAGGGCAGTCGGGCGCTGAACGCGCGCTCCACGCCGTCGCCGAGCATGCGGCGCGGGTCCGCGGCGATCGCGGCGTCGAGCCCGGCGCCGGCGTCCTGCCCGGTGGCGAGGGTGGAGGGCGCCAGCGGGTGCGCCCCGTACCAGGCCTCGGCCCAGGGGGCGCCGTCGGCGGGACGGCCCAGGAACTCGGGGATCGCGGTCGTCGATCCCCAGTCGTAGTGCTGGATGCGGCTATCGAGCTCCCACACGTCCGCTCCCCCTTCCCTTCTCGTTCCTGCGTCCTTCTGCGCTCATGACGAGCGTCCTCGCGCCCGTCGGCGCCGCTGTCGATCCTGCGGCCAGGGGCCGACGGCTCCTACACTTCCCCCCATGACATCCCCTGTGCAGGTGCCGGTGCCCGTGCGTCTGCGCATGGCCCATGGCTGCCTCGACCATATTGCCCGAGGTGCGGGTGTGAGGATCCTGCATCTCAAGGGCGAGGCGCTGCATCCGCTGCTGGCCGAGGGCCGCGCCGGCTCCTCGGACTGCGACGTGCTGGTGGACCCGGCGCAGGTCGCGACGCTGGTGGCCGCGCTCGAGGCCGACGGGTGGGAGCAGGTGACCACCTTCGAGCACGGCAGCGTGTTCGCGCATGCGGCGACGTTCCACCATCGCGTGTGGGGCACGGCCGATCTTCACCGCGCCTTCCCGGGTCTGGACCGGGATGCGGCGGCGACCTTCGAGCAGCTGTGGGCGCGCCGGGAGAGTGTGGATCTCGGCGGCGCTGCGTGCGCGGTCCCGGATCTCACCGCGCAGAGGCTGGTGCTGCTGGTGCACGCCGCCCGCGATGCGAGCGGCCGCTCCCGTCATGACGTGCGCGTGGCCTGGACCGAGGTGGACGAGGCGGAGCGCGCGCGGATCGAGGGTCTCGCCGCCGAGCTCGGTGCCCAGGTGCCGCTCGCGCTCGCAATCGGTCGCCCGGAGACCGTGGAGGGCTTGCCCGGGGCGCGGGTGTGGCAGGCGGTGCACGACGGCGCCGCCCCGAGGGAGGTGTGGCGGGCACGCCTGCGGGACGCCGACGGCTCTTTGGCGAAGGCCCGGCTGCTGGTGGAGGCGCTGCAGGTCAATCGCGATCATCTGGGCCTCCGCCTGGGCCATGCCCCGTCGCGGCGCGAGGTGCGCCGGGAGTGGTGGGCACGCTGGGGCCGCTTCCTGCGCCGCTGAGCCCCGGCCGACGGGCCGACGCGTCGGCCGGCCGCTCCGTGCGGCGGTTCCGTGCGTGCCTCCCGGCGAGCCGTCGCACGAGCAGCCCGAGGCCGACGCCGAGCGCGGCCCCCGCGGTGTTGGCGAGGATGTCGACCAGGTCCTGCTCCCGCGTGCCGATCTCGCCCTGGTAGAGCTCGACCGCGATCGAGAGCCCCGCGCCTGCCGCCACCCACCACCAGGTGGGCACCAGCACGGCGAGCGCCGCGAAGAGCGGCACGAACAGCGCCACGTTCGCGAGCGCCGCGAACATCTCGGGCGTGATCTGCTCACGCAGGCCGACGGCACCGGTGACGGCGTACCAGATCCGGACGTTCAGACGGTTCACGGCCCAGCCGTCCGAGGTCAGCAGCAGCGCGCCCGCCGCGAGCGGGTAGAGCAGCAGCACGAGCGCGGCGAGGAGGCGGAGGGGGCGGGGAAGGGCAGGGCCGGTGCGCTGCGCGGCCCCCGCCTCCGGGGCGGGCCGGGCCATCGTCAGTAGGCACCCGAGGAGGCGAGCACGGCCTTGACCGTGCGCATGAGGATCTGGAGGTCCTGGGTGAAGGACCAGTTGTCGACGTAGTAGGTGTCCAGCCGCACCGTGTCCTCCCAGGAGAGGTCGCTGCGGCCGGAGACCTGCCACAGACCGGTGATGCCGGGGCGCACGTGGAGGCGGCGCTTCGCGTCGTCGTCGTAGCGCTCCACCTCGCCGGGCAGGGCGGGACGGGGGCCGACGAGGCTCATGTCACCGCGCAGCACGTTCCACAGCTGCGGCAGCTCGTCGAGGGAGAAGCGGCGCAGGAAGCGTCCGGGGGCGGTGACGCGTGGGTCGTCCTGCATCTTGAACATGACCGTGTTGCCGCGATCCTGGACGGCGCGCTCGACCATCTCGGCCTTCACGGCCTCGGCGTCGGTGACCATCGTGCGGAACTTCAGGAACTCGAAGTGCTTCCCGTCGCGTCCCACGCGCTGCTGGCGGAAGATCACCGGTCCTCCGTCGTGGGCTCGGATACGCAGCGCGATCACGGCCAGCAGCGGGGAGATCACGACGAGGACGAGCGCGGCGACGACCACGTCGAACAGACGCTTGGTCCAGCGCAGGGCCTGGCGGGCGCGGGGCAGGTCCATGTGCACCAGCGGCAGGCCCGCGACGGGGCGCATCGTGACGCGGTCAGCGGAGATCTCGGTGAGGGCGGGCACCACGATCACGCCGATCCTCTCGTGCTCGAGCTTCCAGGCGGTCCGGCGGAACTCCTCGGCGCTCGAGGTGGACCCGGCGGTGAACAGGAGCATGTCCGGGGCGGCAGACTCCGCGATCGCCAGCAGGTCACGCTCCGCGCCGAGCACGGGGATGCCGAGCCGGGAGGAGTCGGCGATGCCACCCGGGGTCACGGCTCCCACCACGTCGTAGCCGAGCCACCGCTCCCGGTGCAGGGTCGCGGCGATCCCGTCGACGTGGCCGAGGGAGCCCACGGCGATCACCGACTGCCGAAAGACCCCCCGCACGCGGGCCGTGGCGAGGCCGCGCCGCAGCAGCAGCCGGTTCAGCAGCAGCAGCGGCGGGCCCGCCACGAAGAACGCGAGGAAGAAGGCGCGGGAGAGCTCGAGATCCAGCAGGTAGACGAACGCTCCGATGGCCCCGAAGGCGGCACCGGATGCGCGGAGGACGTTCCGGTAGAGCTGCGGGCCGGAGGTGAGCTGTCGGCGGTCGTACCCGCCGAGCATCACGATCGCGGCCAACCAGCCCAGCGCCATGATCAGGGAGGCGCTGGCGACGTTCTCGCGAAGATCGCCGGCCGGCGGCAGGACGACCTGGCGGACGGCGAACGCGATGCCCACTGCCAGGGTGAGCGCGAGCACGTCCGCGAGGATCATGGCCGGGAGTGTCAGCAGGCGCAGGCGCGCCTCCGACGTGCGCTGGGTCCTCGTCGCGGCTCGACGGCGTGCCGCAGCGGTCCGCTCGGCGTCCAGCTCGGCCATGGTCCCCACTCCCAGGTCCCCGGGAACAGCGTTCAACAGCCCTCCACGGCTCATCGGCGACCACGGCCACCGTCTCACACCCTTCGCCGGACCGTTCGGCCCGACGCCCCGCCGCCTTGAGCGCCCGAAGGAGATAACGGGCGAAGCGACGCTTGGTTGCGACTTTAATGGTGGGTAACGAGGGATAAGCACAGTTGTTCGGAAATTGTGATCAGAGACGCTGGGCTCACCCTGGCGGCCACGCGACCGAGAGCGAGAGGTAGGTCCGTTGCGTGAGCGCGCGAGAGAGCTGGACCGGCTGCCGCGTGGTGCTCGGCGTGAGCGTGCCGGTGACGTCGGCGATGATCGCCTGGTTCGTGGTGGACCTCCAGCTCATCGGGCCGGGGCCAGCTCAGAGAAGCGGCCTGCGGATTCTCCCGGCGCGGGCCTCAGTGCCTCCAAGGGAGCAGCACCCACGGTAGTCGGATCGCCCAGAGGCCAGAGTATTGCGGTGCACCACGATTCAATCGCGTGCACGAGACACCCGGCCCACTAGCTCACGAATAGGGAAAACTGGCTCCATGACAGTCGACCCGCAGCTCATGCCCGCGCAGGCCGAAGCCTCTCAGCAAGCGCGCTCGGGACTGCCGCACGAACAGGTGACAGTTGGGGTTTCAGGCCGCGAGGTCCACGGCCGGGTTCATGATGGTCTCGTATTCGATGGGGGTCAATCGGCCCAGGCGGGCCTGTCGGCGACGGCGGTGGTAGGCACGTTCGATCCAGGTGATGATCGCGATCCGCAGCTCTTCTCGAGTTCGCCACCGCTCGCGGTCCAGGACGTTCTTCTGGAGCAGTGCGAAGAACGATTCCATCGCGGCGTTATCGCCGGCAGCGCCGACCTGGCCCATGGATCCGATGAGGTGGTGACGGTTCAGGGCGTGCACGAATTTCCGTGACCGGAACTGAGACCCACGGTCTGAGTTAAACCGAGTTCGGCTTAACTCA
>NZ_JBQSWK010000009.1:0-127395 GCF_052377065.1 Brachybacterium sp. AOP42-C2-15 | reverse complement strand
ACATAAACCCCTGACGGATCTGCCGGTGGCTACCAAGAGCCGGGACCTGGCCGGGACCTGACGCATGCAAATCATGCAATCCATGACGTGAAAAGGGACCTTCTGAGGGGCAGAAAAGCCCGGAAAATCAAGGATCTGGGCTGAACCGTCTACCTGGGGGTCAAGGGGTCGCAGGTTCAAATCCTGTCAGCCCGACCGAGATGGAACACCCTCCCACCTGCTGGTGGGAGGGTGTTCTGCGTTCTGCACCTCTCCGCGTGCCCAGCCCCTCCAGGCACGGGCTCGTCAACCCTTCACGGGCCCCACCCAGACCTGCTGGGCATTGGTGAACTCGCGGATGCCGTGCGGGCCCAGCTCACGGCCGTAGCCGGAGCGCTTGATCCCGCCGGAGGGCAGCCGCGGATCAGATTTCACGATCCCGTTGACCGAGACCTGACCGGCGTCGATGCGGCGTGCCATCGCGACCCCGCGCTCGGTCTCGGTCCAGATCGCGGCGCCGAGACCGTAGGGGGTGTCGTTGGCCAGAGTGAGGGCGTGCTCCGCGTCCTCCGCCGCCATCACCACAGCGATCGGCCCGAAGGTCTCCTCGGTGCAGGCCGCCATCCCCGGCGCAACACCGGTCAGCAGAGTCACCGGGTAGAAGAAGCCCTCCCCCTCGGGCATCTCTCCGCCGAGCACGAGGATTGCGCCGGCCGCGACGCTCTCGGTGACCTGCCGGTGGAGGTTCTCTCGCAGCTCCTCCCGGGCGATGGGTCCCACCTTCGTCGCCTCGTCCCGGGGATCACCGACCACCAGGTCCCGCAGCTGGGCGGTGAGCAGCTCGACGAACTCGTCGTGCACGGAGCGTTCCACGATCACCCGCTTCGCGGCGATGCAGGACTGGCCGGCGTTGATGATCCGCGAGAGGGCTGAGACCTCTGCCGCCTTGGCGAGGTCCGCATCGGCCAGCACGATGCAGGGATCGGAACCGCCGAGCTCGAGTACTGCGGGCTTGATCTCGCTCGCGGCGATCGACGCGACCTTCGCCCCGGCCCGGTCCGAGCCGGTGAAGGAGACCGCCTGGACGCGGGGATCACGGATCGCCTGCTCGACGTCCTCGGTGGTGGCCAGCAGGGTCTGGAAGACCCCGTCGGGGGCGCCGGCGGCACGGAACACCTCCTCGAGCGCAGCGGCACAGCCCGGCACATGCGGATCGTGCTTCATGATGGCGGTGTTCCCGGCCATCAGCGCCGGGGCGCAGAAGCGGAAGGCCACCCAGAACGGGGCGTTCCAGGGCAGGATCCCGAGCACTGGGCCGAGCGGCAGGTACTGCACGTAGGAGGAGGTCGCGTCGGACTCCAGGTGCTCTTCGGCCAGGTACTCCGGGCCGAACTCGGCGTAGTGCTCGGCGGCCCACGCCGATTTCGCGACCTCTCCCCTGGCCTCGCCGATCGGCTTGCCCATCTCCTCGGTCATCAGCGGGGCGAGCTCGTCGGTGTGCTCGCGCAGGTAGGTGGCGACTCTCCGCAGCACCTCGGCGCGTTCGGCGAGGGTGGTGTCCTTCCAGGAGGTGTAGGCGGTCTGGGAGCGGTCGATGATCGCGGTGATCTCGGCAGGCGTCGCAGCGGGCACCTCGCGCACCACGGAACCGGTGGTGGGATCGATGGCGGTCAGCATGGTCATGGGTGCTGCTCCTCTCAGAAGCGGGGGGCGAGGACAGCACCGGTCGGGAACGACCGGGCCGAGCTCTCGTGGACGGTGAAGTCCTCGGGCAGGGTGAAGAACGACTCGCAGCCGTCCTCCGTGATGTGGACGGTGTCCGAGATGCCGACGGTCTTGTTCCCGTCCACTCCCCACATCCACGGCAGCAGATGGAAGGTCATTCCCTCCTCGAGCTGCCGCTCATCGCCCTCCAGCAGGGAGACGATGTATCCCTCGTCCCAGGATGGCGGGAAGGCGATCCCGATGGAGTAGCCGGCGCGGGTGACGAGCTGGGCGCCCACGTCGTTGCTCTCGATGCGGGAGCGGGTGAGCACCGCGATCTCGGAGACGGTCACCCCCGGCTTCATCAGTGCCCGCAGCTCCGCCAGGGTCTGCTTCATCAGCTCCTGCGCGGAGTGCATCGAGTCCGAGAGCGCCCCGTTGACCACGGTGCGCATCATCGCCGTGTGGTAGCGGCGGTAGCACCCGCCGACCTCGAGGAAAACGTGCTCGCCGGGACGGATCATGCGGCCCTCCCAGGTGGAGTGGCCGATCATCGAACGGGGTCCGGACGCGACATACGGCATCACCGCCGGGAACTCACCGCCTGCCCGGAACATCGCCGAGGTGATCGCGGCGGCCACATCGTTCTCAGTGGCTCCGGCCATCGCCGCCCCCAGCCCGGCGGCCATCCCCGCCTCCTCGGCATAGGCGGCGAGCTGCATCACGTCGATCTCGGCCTGCGACTTGCGGACCCGTCCCTCCTCGACGATGCCGAAGCAATCCACCAGCCCCTCTCCGAAGGCGTCGTGGAAGCGGTCCTGCTGGTAAGCGGGGAAGTAGTAGCTGTTGCGCTCGTAGCCCACCCGGGAGTCCCCCAGGCGCAGGTCGCGCAGGGTGCTGACGAGTTCGAGGATCGCGTCGCCGTCGTCGGGATAGGGCCGGGAATGCTCCACCCAGGTCCGGGCGATCACGTTGGACTCCTCGAGCGCGCGGGTGATCATCACCGAGTCCGCGCTCAGCGGGACGATCAGGGCCTGGAAGTAGGAGTAGCCGGTGGTCTGATAGTCGGTGAGGTACATGAGGTTCTCGGGGTCGGTGATGATCACCGCGTCCAGCTCCCGCTCCGTCATCCGCCGCCTCAGCTCCCCCAGTCGGCGTTCGTATTCCTCGGGCGCGAAAGTCATATCGGACCGGCGGCGCATCAGCGAGCCTTCGTCGCGGCGTCGATGGCCTGTGCCAGCAGGTCCAGTCCCTCGGTCAGATCGGCTGCGGGGATGGTCAGCGGCGGGATCAGCTTGATCACCCGTCCTCCGCTGCCGCAGGGGCCGATCAGCAGGCCGCGCTCGAAGCATTCCGTCTGGACCTGCTTGGCGAAGGCTCCGTCCCCGGTGTCCAGGGCCTGCATCATGCCCTTGCCGCGCACCTCCCACTCCTTGTCGGGATGGGCCGCGGCGATCGCCTCGAGCGCCTCGCGCATCTGTTCGCCCTTGGCGAGCACGTCGGCGAGGAACGACTCGTCGGTGAAGTAGTCCAGCGCGACGGTCCCCGCGACGAAGGAGAGCCCCTGTCCTCGGAAGGTGCCGGTGTGGGCACCGGGTGACCAGTTGTCGTCGACGGCGGGCTTGTTGAGGTTCATCGCGATCGGGGTGCCGAAGCCGCCGAGCCCTTTGGCGAGCGTGATGATGTCCGGGTCCAGGTCCATTCCGTCGAAGGAGAAGTAGCCTCCGGTGCGGCCCACGCCGGCCTGGATGTCGTCGATGATGAACAGCGCTCCGACCTCGCGGGCGAGGTCCTGGATCTCGTGCAGCCATTCCCTGCTGGCGATGTTGACGCCGCCCTCGGCCTGGACCGGCTCGACGAGGAATGCCGCAGGAGGGGTCAGGCCGCTGGAAGGGTCCCGCAGCGCGGCGGCGTAGTCGGAGACGCCGGTGCGGCCACCGGGCGCGGTCTCGAACTGCAGGCGCACGACGTCGGTGAGCGGAACCCCTGCCCACTGTCGGAATGCCTCATTCGCGGTCGCGGCGAGCGAGCCGAGGGTCATGCCGTGGAAGCCGTGGCTGAAGGCGACGATCTCGCGCCGACCGGTGGTGAGGCGAGCCAGTTTGAGCGCCGCCTCCACCGCATTGGACCCCGTGGGCCCCATGAACTGCATCCGATGGTCCATCCCCCGCGGCGCCAGGACCACCTCATGGAAACGGGCGATGAAGTCACGCTTGGTGGTCGTGTAGGTGTCCAGGCTGTGCGCCACGCCGTCCGCCTGGAGGAACTCGATCATCGCCTCCTTCATCCTCGGGTTGTTGTGCCCGAAGTTCAGGACTCCGGCCCCGGCGAAGAAGTCGATGTAGCTGGTGCCGTCCTCATCGACCTGGCGGGCGTTGGAGGCGGAGGCGAACACCGTCGGATACGCGCGGCAGTACCCGCGGATCTCGGACTCATGCTGCTCGAAGATGGTGGTGTCCATGAGGGACCTCCCGTCGCGATGCGGGGCAACCTCGCTCGTCACGCCCGGCCGCATAGCGAAGTTCGCCCCGTCTGACAAGTGGGTGCCGGTGTGCCGACCATCACTCACCCGGGGCGGTCCCGTCAAGCGGCCCAGCTCGAGAGGCCTGTCGTGACCTCTCTGCACCGGTGCGCCTGCGGGCAGGTCTCGAGTGGGCAGTCCCGCTCCCGGGGGCAGTCAGGCCCTTCAGCTGCCGCGAGCCTCTCCCCAGTCGACACCCTCCAGGGAGAGGTCAGCGGCCATGTCCTCGAGGAAGCGGATGACAAGACGACGTTCGGCGGAGCCGAGCTTCTTCGCTGCGTTGACGCGACGTGCTTGCTGAGCGCCGATCGTTCGCATCGCTGTCGCGCGGGTCGAGGGGTCGACGTGCACGACCAGCGCGCGACGGTCAGTGGGGTGGCGCACCCGCCGGATGTGCCCGGCGTTCTCGAGACGGTCCAAGAGCTTCGTGGTGGATGCGCTCGAGATTCCCAGCGTCCGCGCGATAGCCCCGGGGGTAGCCTCTGAGCCCATGTTCTCGCTCACGATGACGAAGTGCAGGGCTCGCATATCGGTCTCGCTGAGCTCCATGTACCTCAGGGAAGCTTCAGACAGGGCCTTCTCCGCGGCGCGGAGCCGCGAGAGCGCCTCCATCAGGGCGTCTATCTCCTGAACATCCTGCGCAGCCAGGCCGCTGTATTCGATCAGCTCCTCGTGCGGATCGCTTGCGGCCATCGAGAACAATGACGGCGTGGCGGGCTCGATCCCCTGCTGCGCCGCCTGCTCTCCTGACGTGTTCATGCCGACGAGCCTACTCCGCAGAAGGTGACGAAGTAGGTATCTTATCTAACTACTGATCTGTGAGACACTATCCCGGTCACGCAATTTCGAAGGGACGAACATGGCCTCCATCAACGATTCGACGGACGGCTCCGCAAAGCCGACACACCGTCGCAGCACGCGAGGGATCCCCCGAGCCCTGCGCGTTCTGATACCCGCGCTTCTGATCATCGCGTGGCTAGCGGCGGCAGCTGTGGGCGGGCCGTACTTCGGCCGAGTCGAGGAGGTCTCGTCCAATGACCGCACCGCTTATCTCCCCGAGACCGCCGACGCCACACAGGTCTCCCTCCTCTCCTCGAACTTCCTCGGATCGGATTCGCTGCCCGCGATCGTGGTCATCACCTCGAGCGATGAGATCGACGACCAGATGGCTGCCGAGCTCGATGAGACAAGCGCCGATCTCGCGCAGCTGGACGAGATCACCGGCGAGATCTCACCGGTGATCATTGCCGACGACGGCCTCGCCGCACAGCTGTTCATCCCGCTCGACCCGGACGCGGATATGGCAGAGCTGACCGCTGAGATCGAGAACACGCTGGCAGCTGATCTGCCCGAAGGCCTCACCCCGTACGTGACCGGCCCAGCGGGATTCTCCGCCGATCTCGGCGCCGCCTTCGCGGGTATCGACGGGCTGCTGCTGGCCGTGGCGCTCGCAGCGGTGTTCGCGATCCTCATCGTCGTCTATCGCTCGGTGATACTTCCCGTGGTCGTCCTCGCCACGAGCGTCTTCGCACTGTGCGCCGCTCTGCTCACCATCTGGTATCTCGCTGCCGCGGATATCCTGCTCCTGTCCGGGCAGACCCAGGGGATCCTCTTCATCCTCGTGATCGGCGCCGCCACTGACTACTCCCTGCTGTACGTGGCCCGATATCGCGACGAGCTCCGCCACACCCGGCTCCGCGGGGCCGCGACGATGAAGGCTCTGCGCGGCACCATCGAACCGGTGCTCGCCTCGGGCGGCACCGTGATCGCCGGCCTCCTCTGCCTGCTGCTGTCGGATCTGAAGTCGAACAGCACGCTCGGCCCGGTGGCGGCCATCGGAATCCTCTTCGCCATGGCCGCGGCACTGACCTTCCTTCCGGCGGCGCTGTACGGCATGGGCCGAGTGGCGTTCTGGCCGCGCCGCCCCCGCTACGAGCCCGACGCCCCCGCCGCCGGGGCCGACCCGGCCGACCATGGCATCTGGGGACGCATCGCGCTCGCCGTCCGGCGCCGCCCCCGGCGCATCTGGATCATCACCGCTGTGGTCCTCGCGGTCGGCTGCCTCGGGGTGACCCAGCTGCGAGCTGACGGCGTTCCGCAATCCGACCTGGTGCTGGCAGAATCCTCCGCCCGCGAGGGTCAGATCGCTCTGGGCGAGCACTTCCCCGGAGGCTCAGGAACCCCCGCCCAGATCCTCGTCGACGACTCCGCCCTCCAGGACGTCACCGACATCCTGCTGGCTGCCGACGGTGTGGATTCCGTGACGGTCACCGCCGAGGACTCCCCCAGCGGCTCCGCTCCCGTCACCGAAGAAGGCGTCCAGCCCTTGGGCCCGCCCGGAACGCCAGCTCCGGAGCGCACCGTCATCGACGGCGACATCCTTCTCCAGGCGACCCTCTCCGACGCACCGGACTCCGCGGCAGCCGAGGACACGGTGCGCGAGCTCCGCACCGAGTTCGCCGCGCAGGACATCTCGGCGCTGGTCGGCGGACCCACCGCCATCTCGATCGACACCAATGACGCATCGGCTCATGACCGCGCGCTGATCATCCCGATAGTTCTCGTCGTGATCCTGCTGATCCTGATGCTCCTGCTCCGCTCGATCCTCGCTCCGATCCTCCTGATCGCCACCACGGTGCTGTCCTTCGGCACGGCGATGGGCGTGGCCGCGTTGGTGTTCAACAACCTGTTCGACTTCCCCGGCGCCGATCCGGCGGTCCCCCTGTACGGGTTCGTCTTCCTGGTCGCTCTCGGCATCGACTACAACATCTTCCTGATGACCCGGGTCCGGGAGGAGTCGCTGAAGCACGGGACCCGCGAGGGCGTGGTGCGCGGCCTCGCCGTCACCGGTGGGGTGATCACCTCGGCGGGCATGGTGCTCGCCGCGACCTTCGCGGCGCTCGGAGTGATCCCGATCCTGTTCCTCGCCCAGCTGGCGTTCATCGTCGCCTTCGGCGTGCTGCTGGACACCTTCGTGGTGCGCACCCTGCTGGTCCCCGCTCTCGCCCTGGACCTGGGCAAGATCATCTGGTGGCCCTCGAAGCTGTGGAGGTCGGGCCGGGCGTGACGTAGCCCGCAGGTTCTGGGGCCCGCGGCCTCAGAACCTGCGCGGCTTCCTAGACTGGCCGCATGAGCATGACCCCCTCCTCCCAGCCCCCGACCGAAGCCTCCACGGCGCTGAACGAGTTCGTCCTCACCGTGGTGTGTGCGGACGCTCCCGGCATCGTCCATGCCGTGACCGGCGCGATCGTGGAGATCGGCGGGAACATCACCGAGAGCCGTCAGTTCGAGAGCGGCACCACCCACCGGTTCTACCTGCGGCTCCAGGTGGTCACTGCGGCCACGCTCGAGCAGCTCGAGGCCGCGCTGTCTCCGGCGGTGGCGCGCTTCGAGCTCGAGCATCGCATCGATGTGGTGGGCCGCCCTCTGCGCACGCTGGTGCTCGGCTCCACCGCGAAGCACTGCGTGAACGATCTGCTCTTCCAGGTCGACTCCGGGAATCTGCCGATCACGATCCCCCTGATCCTCGCCAACCATCCCACCCTCGAGCCGCTAGCCAGCTTCTACGGGGTGCCCTTCGAGCACCTGCCCACCAAGGGCGCCGGCGCGAAGGCGGCCTTCGAGGACCGGGTGCGCGAGGCGATCATCGAGCACGACATCGAGCTGGTGGTGCTGGCACGCTATATGCAGATCCTCTCCCCTGAGCTGTGTGCTGAGCTCGCCGGGCGCTGCATCAACATCCACCACTCGTTCCTGCCCGGCTTCAAGGGCGCGAACCCCTACCGCCAGGCCTATGCGCGCGGGGTGAAGCAGATCGGCGCGACCGCGCACTTCGTCACCAGCGACCTCGACGAGGGGCCGATCATCGAGCAGGACGTGATCCGGGTCGACCACACCCGCTCCCCGCAGGAGCTGATGGCGATCGGGCAGGACGCCGAGGTACGGACGCTCCGCCAGGCCGTCACCTGGTTCGCACAGTCTCGCGTGCTGCTGGATGGACCCCGCACGATCATCTTCCGCTGAGGCGGCCCTCCCGCCTCAGAAGACGGGCCTGCCTCCGGTCACCCCGAGTACGGTGCCGGAGACGTAGCTCGCCTCCGAGGGGCTGGCTAGGAACACGAATGCTCCGGCCACCTCGGACGGCTGCCCGGCTCGACCCAGCGGAGTGTTCGCCCCGAACTCGACGTAGTCGTCGGACACGCGGGTCGCGACGTTGAGCGGGGTCCAGATCGGTCCCGGCGCGACCGCGTTGACCCTGATCCCGCGCGGGCCGAGGTCAGCAGCCAGGTTGACCGTCACGTTGTTGATCGCCGCCTTCGTCGCGGCGTAGTCCATCAGCGGGACTGAGGGGTCGTAGCTCTGGATCGAGGAGCAGTTGATGATGCTCGCCCCATCGCCGAGATGAGGGGCCGCCTCGTGGGTGATCCAGAAAAGAGCTTCCAGGTTCGTGGTGAGGGTGCGGTGCAGTCGCTCGGACGTGATGCCCTCGAGCCCCTTGGGCTCCGCGCGGCCCCATTGGAACGCCGCATTGTTCACCAGAATGTCGAGACGGCCGTGCTCCTCGACGGTGCGGGTCACGAGCGACCGGGCCAGCTGCTCATCGCGGATGTCTCCGGGCAGCAGCAGTGCGCGCCGGCCCGCTTCTTCGATCCAGTGCCGGGTCTGCTCGGCGTCCTCCTGCTCCTCGGGCAGGTACGAGATCGCCACATCAGCGCCTTCGCGCGCGTAGGCGATCGCGACCGCACGCCCGATCCCGGAGTCCCCTCCGGTGATCAGTGCGGACAGGCCCTGCAGGCGGCCGTGGCCCACGTAGCTGCTCTCGCCGTGATCGGGGATCGGCTGCATGGGGGCAGTGAGCCCGGGCGGCTGCTGATCCTGGGCGGGGAATGAGGGCTCTCCGTCGCGGGTGGACAGGGCGCGGGCTCGTTCCGCGATCTCGGAGGGCAAGGGCTGATCGGTGTGCTCGGTCATCGGGGCTCCTTCGTCGGTGACGGCTGTGTGCTCACGCTAGTGCGCGACTGCAGGGACCGCACCGAACGACCGGTCGGGCGCGTCGTCTGTGGGTCCTGCTGCTGGTACGTCCGGTTCCGGCGGGATGCTCAGCCCTTGACCCCGCCCGCGGCGGCGAAGCCCTGGCCCAGGCTGCGACCGAGGAACAGGTACAACACCACCACCGGCAGCGAGTAGAAGATCGAGAACGCGGCCAGCTGGCCGTAGGCGACCTGGCCGTACTGCGAGGAGAAGGTGTACAGGGTGACCGCGGCGGGAAGGTTCTCGGGGCTCAGCAGCAGCATGAACGGCACGAAGAAGTTGCCCCACATCATCACGAAGGTGAAGATCGTGGCGACCGACAACCCGGAGCGCATCAGCGGCAGCACCACCGACCACAGCGCCCGATAGACGCCCGCGCCCTCGGTCCAGGCGGACTCCTCGATCTCGATCGGCACGCCGTCCATGAACCCCTTGGTCAGGAAGATGGCGTACGGCAGGGAGCTGGCACCGAGGAACAGGATCGCCCCGCCCATCGAGTCGATCAGGTTCACCTGCACGAACAGCGAGTAGACCGGGATCATGATCGCCGTGATCGGCAGCCCGGTCGAGAAGATGATCGTCAGCAGCAGGGGCCGCTTGGCGCGGAAGCGGAACCTCGACATCGGGTAGGCGCACAGCACCGCCGCGACCATCGTCACGATGGTCGCCCCGCCGCACAGCATCAGCGAGTTCGCCAGCGGGCGGAACGTGGTCTCCGTGTTCCAGATCGCCGCGAAGTTGCCCAGCGACCAGCTCTCCGGCCAGGAGACCGACAGGGTTGCCTCGGTGTTGAAGGAGGCCAGCACCACCCACAGCAGGGGCACCAGGAAGGCCGCTCCGATCACGATCATCACGACGGTGCTGGCGATCGTGCTGCTGCGCTCCCTCGACCCGGTGCCGGAGCGGCGGGGGCGTAAGCCGGTCCCGCTCCGTGAGGCGGGGGCAGACTCACGGGTGGCGGTGTCGTCGGTCGTGGTCATCGCTTATCCTCCTCGGGCAGCAGACGCAGGTACGCGAGTGAGGCCAGAGCCCCGATCAGCAGCAGCAGGAGGGCCACGGCGGTGCCGTAGCCGAGCTGCCCGTAGGAGAACGCCTGCTCGTACATGTACAGCGGCAGGGTCTGGCTCTGCCGGGCTGGGCCGCCGCCGGTCATGATGAATATCAGACCGAACACCGACAGGGTCTGCAGCGTGGTCAGCATCAGGTTGGTGGCGATCGCCGGTCGCATCAGCGGCAGCGTCACGGACCGGAAGCGGCGCACCGGGCCGGCGCCGTCCAGCGAGGCCGACTCGTAGACGTCGGCGGGGACAGCGCTCAGCGCCGCGGAGTACACCAGCATCGAGAAAGCGGTGCCGCGCCAGATGTTCGCGAAGGACACCGCGATGATCGGAGCGCTGAACAGCAGGTCCTGCGGCGGCAGACCGATGGCCGAGATGATCACGTTCAGGGAGCCGTCGGGCGCGAAGAAGGTGTAGAGCAGGTAGCCGGCCACGACCTCCGGGAGGATCCAGGCGGCGACCACGACTGCGGTCACCACGAAGGTGACGATCCGGTGGGATCTCTCCATGAGCAGCGCCAGCAGCATGCCGAGCACGTTCTGTCCGATGATCGCAGAGACCACCGTGAAGATCAGCGTCAGCACCACGGAGTTCCAGAAGTCGCCGTCGGTGAATGCATCGGTGAAGTTCTGGAGGCCGACGAAGCTGGTCTCCTCCGCGCCCTCCCCGCGGATCGCGCTGTCGGTGAAGGCGAGGTAGATCGAGTACACGATCGGCCCCAGCATGAAGCCGATCAGCAGCAGGAAGGCCGGGACCATGGGCACTGCACGGGCGGGGGTCAGGCGGTTGCCGAGCCGGCTCGACCTGCGGTGTGGGGGCGGGGTCGGGGACCCGTCGCTCGGCCTCGGGGTCCGCTCGGCGGCGCGGGCATCGGTGGTCATGCGGTGGCCTCCTGCACGTTGTCCTCGCCGACGATGTCGGTGACGGTGGCGTCGTACGCCGCGGCAGCGGCCTCGGGGGTGCTGCCCGTCATCACGGCCTCCATCGCCTCCTGGATGGCGGAGGAGACCTCCGGGTAGGCAGGCAGTGCGGGCCGGTAGTAGGCGGTCTCCAGCAGGTCGGTGAAGTACTCCACGGCCGGGGAGTAGCTGAGGTAGCGCTCGTCGGCGGCGACGTCCTCGCGCACGGTGATGTGGTTGTCGGCGATGGCGTAGTTGATCAGGGTCTCGGTGGACACGAGCTTCTCGAGGAAGCGGAAGGCGATGTCACGGTCGGTGACGTGCTGCGGGATCGACAGCCCCCAGCCGCCGGCCAGGGTCACGGTGCCTGCACCGCCGCCGTCCTGGGTGGGCATGTCCGCCAGGCCCACCACGTCGGGCCATTCGGGCCAGGGACGCGGAGCGGTCTCCGTCCAGTTCTGGGAGATCCAGGAGCCGTCGATGAGCATGCCGAGCTTCTTCTCGGGCAGCAGGCTGGTGTAGATCGACTCGGAGATGTTGGGGTCCAGGTGCTGGCCGAGCGGGAGTGTCAGCTCCTCCTCGAAGAGCGTCTTGAGGAAGGCGAGCGAGTCGATGAACCCCGACGAGCCGATGATCCACTTCTCGCTCTCCTTGTCGTAGAGCCAGCCCTCCTCGGCGGTGCCGTACAGCAGCATCTCGAAGCCCTGCATCGAGGCCTTCTCGCCCTGCGGGGTGCCGGCGAACATGAAGAAGGGCGTCGCCTCGCTCCCGGAGTCACGGATGGTGCGGGCGGCCTCGAGGATGTCCTCCCAGCTGCCCGGCTGCCAGTCCTCCGGGAGCCCGGCCTCGGCGAACACCTCCTTGTGGAACCAGATGGCCCGGGTATCGGTGGTGATCGGGACGCCGTAGATCCCGGCGTCCTCCCCGGTGACGGCCTCCTTCGAGGCCTCGGCGATGTCGTCCCAGTGCGCGAATGTCTCAACCAGGTCGGTGATCGGCTGCAGGTACCCCGCTCCCACGTCGGAGAGCAGGATGAAGGAGTCCTCGTACACCAGGTCGGGGCTGGTGCGGGGGGAGCTCATGAGGAGCTCGTTCTTGGTGAAGTAGTCGTTCTCGGAGGCGACGATCGGGACCAGTTCGACCGTCAGCTCGGGATTTTCGGCGGAGAACTCCTCAGCGGCGGTAGTGATCCACTCCTGCTTGATGGTGCCGGAGCCGAACTGCTGGAAGGCGATGCGGAGGACTTGCGGGTCGCGACCGCCGCCGGTGCATCCGGCGAGGGCGGTCAGCGGGAGCAGCGCGGCCGCTCCCGCGGTGAAGCGCAAGAAGCTGCGACGGTCCGGCACGAGCCGGTGCGGGGGGTCGGGGGCCACGGATGCCTCCTCGTCGAGGGCTACGGACGTTCGACACTAGCCTGTGACGTACGTCTCGCAAAGACCCCGCTCGGCGCGCCGTCGTCCGGGCGGGACGAGCGGCTCAGGCGCGGGGCCGAGCCCGGCCGACGCCCTGAGCGTGTTCGGCGTCGGCGTAGCGCATCCCGGGTGGGACCTGGGCGAGCTCGAACCAGGAAGCGGCCCGCGGCAGCAGCCGCACGTCCTGCCAGGGGACCTCGAAGGCGGGATCACGCCACAGGGTCAACCCGATCTCCTCACGGCGCCCGGCGGCGATCAGCGTGAGCCGACGCAGGCGGGACAGCGGGTGGGGATCTGCCCGGGAGGCCGCGGGGATCGCCACCACGCCACCGAGGTCCAGCGGCCAGACCGTCTCTCCCCAGTGCAGGCTCGCCTGCTCCGGGGAACCGCTGATCACGGCAGGCGGCCGCAGATCCGCGGCTGTCACCGGGGTGGGGGCGAGCGGAGTGCCGCGTTCGAGCACCTCGTGCTGGACCCACGTGCCGGGCAGGAGGGCCGTCCCCCCGACCGAGACGTCCACCAGGATCGATTCGGCGAAGGGCTGCAACGGAACGCTGAGCTGGCCGCCTCGCGTCATGTCACGCCGGGGCACTGCGATGACCCTCACCACGGCAGTGTCGCCGGGTTGGTCGGTCAGCGAGATCCTCACCCGGGTGCCGGGCAGCGGGTCGAGGCGCCTCACCGGCGGAACCGCGCTTCGGGACGGTCCTCGAGCGCCCATCGGAGCTGCTCGGTGAAGCGTGCGTTCATCGGCGGTGCGGCATCCACGGGGAACCAGCGCGCCTCGGTGTTCTCACCATCAGCGGGGTACGGCCTGGAGTCACGGTCGGCCTCGCACAGGAAGCACAGGTCCAGGTACTGGGCCTGGTCGCCATTGCCATAGGTGATGGGTGGCAGGGTGCGAACGTCGAGCAGTCGCCGCGCGGTGGAGGGGATGCCCGCCTCCTCGGCGACCTCGCGCACCGCCGCGCGGGCCGGCTCCTCGCCGGGGTCGATGATCCCGGTGACAGGGGTCCAGGCGCCGTCATCCGCGCGCCGCACGGCGAGCAGCGAGGTCCGTTCCCGATCGAGCACCAGGGCGGTGACGCCGGGCATCCACAGCAGCTCGTGCCCGACCCGCTCGCGCAGGGACAGGACGAAGTCCGGGGTCGCGATGGCAGCTCCTCCCAGGAAACTGGCGGCGTCAGCCGCCCATCAGGATCGGCAGCGTGGCCACGCCCATGATGAGCACCATGAACACCACGTACACGATGAAGAACAGGATGATCAGCACCAGCATCACCCAGAACAGGATCCACCCGACCTTGTTCATCTTCTGAGCGGAGTACGGATCACTGTCCATCTGCACCAGGGCGATGATCCCGAAGATCGCCGGAATCGTGCCTCCGCAGAGGAAGCCGACGATGATCAGGATGATCGCGCTGGACTGGATCTTGCTGCGGTCCGGCAACGGGCCCTGGGGGTGGTAACTCATAGCTCGCGGATCCTTGTCGCTCAGGCGTGGGGACGGGCGGGCCGTCCTTCAGCAGGTTCGGTCCAGCAGCTCAGTCCTTCAGCGGGCGACCGTGGGCGTCACGCTCGAAGGTCGGGGACTTCGCGAGCACCATGATGCCCTCGATGAGCCCCCACCAGGCGCCGATGCCGCAGGTGAAGACGGTGACCGCGATCTGGATGATGCCGATCGTGGTGTACCCCAGCAGGAAGCGGTGGACCCCGAATCCGCCGAGGAAGATGCCGAGCAGGCCCACCACCAGGCGGCTCTGAGGCTCACCCTGGGGTGCTGCGCCACCGGCGGCGGGAGCCTGGCCGGCGCTGGGCTGGCCGTAGCCGGCGCCGCCCTGCGCGTAGGGATCGGAGGCGGAGGGGCCGGAGCCCGCCGCCGGCGACCAGTTCTGCTGCGGCTGCCCGTACGGATCGGAGGCGGAGCCGGCAGACGGCTGGGCGTACGGGTCCTGCCCGGCAGCGGGCTGCTGGCCGAACGGGTCCTGCCCCGCAGCAGGCTGCTGGGCGTACGGATCCTGCCCGGCGGCAGGCTGCTGGGCGTACGGGTCCTGCCCGGCGGCAGGCTGCTGGCCATAGGGATCCGAGGCGGAGGGGACCGGCTGGCCGTAGGGGTCCTGCTGTCCGTACTGCTGCGCGCCCGGCGTCTGCTGACCGAAGGAATCCTGCTGGGCTGCAGGCTCCGCAGGCGGCTGCGCCCACGGATCCTGCTGCGGCTGCGCGTAGGGGTCCTGCGGCTGCTGCGCGTAGGGATCCTGCTGCGGCTGGCCATAGGGATCCTGGCCACCCTGCTGCGCATCGAAGTCGTTCCCCTGGGTGTTCCAGGAGCCGTTGTCACCGGGATTGCTCATGGCGGACACGATACGTGGTGCAGCCGTGGTGATGCACCTCGGCTGGACCCGGCTGTCAGCGGCGGCGCTTCTCGCGGATCCGCACGCCGATCACGATCGGTGAGCCCGTGAACTCGAAGTCCTCGCGCAGACGGCGCTCGATGAAGCGGCGATAGCCGTGCTCGAGGAAGCCGCTGGCGAAGATGACGAAGCGCGGCGGCCTGGTTCGTGCCTGCGTCGCGAACAGGATGCGGGACTGCTTGCCGCTGCGCACCGGGTGGGGATGCGCGGCCACCAGCTGGCCCAGGAAGGCGTTGAGCCGGCCGGTGGCGATGCGCCGGTCCCAGGACTCCAGCGCAGCTTCGAGCGCGGGCACCAGGCGGTCGGCGTGGCGGCCCGTCTCGGCGGAGATGTTCACCCGAGGAGCCCAGGAGACGTGTGCGAGATCACGCTCGATCTCCCGCTCCAGCGTCTTGTGACGCTCCTCGTCCAACAGGTCCCACTTGTTGAAGGCGAGCACCAGGGCGCGCCCGGACTCCAGGACCATGTCGATGATCTTCAAGTCCTGAGCAGAGATCGGTTCGGAGGCCTCCAGCAGCACCACCGCGACCTCGGCCCGGTCCAGGGCGGAGCGGGTGCGCAGCGAGGCGTAGTAGTCGGCGCCCTGGGACTGGAGCACCCGGCGCCGAATACCGGCGGTGTCCACGAAGGTCCACTCCTTGCCACCGAGCGTGATCTTCTCGTCCACCGGGTCCCGAGTGGTGCCGGCGACATCGTCGACCACGACGCGCTGCTCCTTGGCGAGCCGGTTCAGCAGCGAGGACTTGCCGACGTTCGGACGACCCACCAGGGCCACCCGGCGGGGACCGCGGTCGGCGGGCGTCCCACGGCCTTCCTCGGGCATCGCGGCGAGCACGGCGTCCAGCAGGTCGCCGGATCCGCGCCCGTGCAGGGCGGAGACCGCATGCGGCTCCCCCAGGCCCAGGTTCCACAGCCCGGCGGCCTCGATCTCGCCGCGCTGGTCATCGACCTTGTTGGCCACCAGCACCAGCGGCACCTTGGCCTTGCGGAGCACCTTGAGCAGCTGCTCATCGGTGGTGGTCACACCGACATTCGCATCGACGATGAACATCACGACGTCGGCGAGGGAGACGGCCACCTCGGCCTGCTCGGCGACCCTGTAGGCGATGCCCTGGACCCGGTCCTCCCAGCCGCCGGTGTCGACCAGCCAGAAGTCCTTGCCCGCCCACTCAGCCTCATAGAAGACCCTGTCGCGGGTCACCCCGGGGCGGTCCTCGACGATCGCCTCGCGGCGGCCGAGGATGCGGTTGACCAGGGTGGACTTGCCCACGTTGGGACGGCCCACCACCGCCACCACCGGAAGGTTCCGCTGGATCTCGGGCATCAGTTCCTCGGACTCGTCCCCCGTCAGCAGGGCCAGGTCCTCGTCATCGAGCTCGTAGTCGGACAGGCCGGCGCGCAGCGCGTTCTCGATGTCCGCATCGGTGGGACCGTCGGCCGACGCGCCCTCCGAGGTGGTCGTCCGACGCCGGACGGGCTCGGGCTTGCCGTGCTCGGCCTCCTCCTGCGCGGTCTCGGCCGCGGCGACGAGCATCAGCACCCGCTCGACGACGTCTGCGATGTCGAGGCCCGTGGTGTCGAGGGTCTCGACCCCCTCGGCGGCGGTGAGGAACTCCGAGACGGTGGAGTCGTCCCGGTCCCGGCGCAGCACCTGATCGGCCATCCGGGCGCGGGTGTCCTCGTTGTCCTCGAGGTCGAGCTCGGCGGCGCGGCGGCGCATCCGCTCTTCGTCGGAGGCGATCAGCAGCACGCGCACCTGGGCGTCGGGGGCGACCACGGTGGTGATGTCGCGGCCTTCGGCGACGCAGAAGCCGCGCTCGTCGGCGGTGGCGTAGAGCAGCTCGCGCTGACGCTGCTGCAGGATCGCGCGCACCAGGGTGTTGGTGGCGACGTCGCTGACGCGCTGGGAGATCCGCTCGCTGCGGATCTCGGCGGTGATGTCGGTGCCTCGCACCACGACGGTCGCGCCCTCGGGATCAGTGCCGAGCTCGAGCTCGAGCTCCTCGGCGGCCTGGGCGACAGCCTCACGATCGGTGAGGTCGATGTCGCGGTCCAGGCAGTCCCAGGCCACGGCGCGGTACATCGCGCCGGTGTCGAGGATGCCGCCCTCGAGCGCATCGGCGACATAGCGGGAGACCGTGGACTTGCCGGAGCCGGCCGGTCCGTCGATCGCGATGGCGATGCCGCGGGCGGGGCCGGTGTTCGCGAGGGAGGAAGGGTCGTGCGGCGCGCTGGTGTGCATCCGGCAAGGATACGGGGCGTTCAGGACTCCGCGACGGTCCAACCGCGTGCGGAGAGCTCTCGGGTGAGCAGCTCCTCACGGGAGGCGTCCACGGAGAGGTGTCCGAGGCCCACCTGGCGCCCGTAGTTGTGCTCGAGGTGGAAGTCCTCGAGGTTGACCCCGATCTCCCCCATCTCGGTGAACAGCCGACCGAGCTCGCCGGGACGGTCCGGCACCAGCACCGTCACGGTCGAGAAGGAGTCGGAGGCTCCGCCGTGCTTGCCGGGGATGCGCCGCACCCCGCGATTCCCGTCGGCGATGAGCTCTGCGAGGGCGCGGCGGGAGCCGACGGCGGGGTCCGGGTCCCCGGTCATCGTGGCGAGGGCGGCCAGGATCTCGTCCAGCCGGCCGCGCACCCCGTCGAGCACCTCGCTGACCGCCTCAGCGTTGGCGCCGAGGATCTCGACCCACAGCCTCGGGTCGGAGTCGGCGATGCGAGTGGAGTCGCGCAGACCCTGCCCGGACAGTCCCAGGGCCGTCTCCCCCGGTTCCAGCAGCGTGGTCGCCAGCAGGCTCGAGAGCACCTGCGGCACATGCGAGACGTGAGCCACTGCGGTGTCGTGCTCGTCGGCGCCCATCACCACCGGCACCGAGCCGATTGCGGTGGCGATGCCCTGGAGGAGGCTGATCGCTTCGGGGCGGGTGCTCGGGTGGGGCACGACCACGAAGGGTCGCCCGCGGAACAGATCGCCACGGGCCGAGATCACGCCGGAGACTTCACGTCCGGCCATCGGATGGGCCCCGATGTATCGGGTGAGCTCCTCGGGCTCGACCGCCTGGGTGATGCCCTCGAGGACGATCCCCTTGACGCTGGCCACATCGGTGACCAGTGCCTGCGGCCAGGTGCGCAGGGCCTGGACGACCAGCTGGGCGGTCGCGTCGGGTGGGGCTGCGATGACCACGAGCCGCGGGTCGGGCCCGGCGGGGTCGGCGACATGCCCCACCCCCAGCTCGACCGCGAGCGCCGTGGTGCCCGGGGAGACGTCCTCGACCTGCACGCTGGCTCCCGCGGCGCCGAGCGCCATGCCCAGCGAGCCGCCGATCAGCCCGGTGCCGATGATCCGGACCGGAGAGGGCACCAGCGACATCACAGCCCGACCTCGGCCATCAGGGTGCCGAGTTCACGGCCCGTCAGCTCCCGGGTGCTGCCCGAGTCGAGATCGCCGAGCAGCACCGGGCCGATCCGGGTGCGGACCAGCGCGGTCAGCTCGAATCCCAGCGCGGCGAACATGCGCCGCACGATGCGGTTGCGCCCCTCATGCAGGGTCACCTCGACCACCGCTTCATGACCGTCCTGGGCGAGCACCCGGGCCCGGTCGGCACGGGCCGGACCGTCCTCGAGCTCGATTCCCTCGCGCAGGGACTTCACCAGGCCCCGGGGAGCGCCGCCCGGTGCCTCGAAGCGGCACACGTAGGTCTTCTCGACCTCGAAGCTGGGGTGGGTCAGGCGGTGGGCGAGCTCGCCGTCATTGGTCAGCAGCAGCAGGCCCTCGGTCTCGTAATCGAGCCGGCCCACGTGATAGAGCCGCTGGGAGTGGCCGGCGGTGAACTCGGCGAGGTTGCGCCGGCCTTCCGGATCGCTCATCGCGGAGACCACGTGGCGCGGCTTGTTCAGCACCAGCGTCAGCTTCGTCTGGTCCAGCTGGAGCCGGCGACCGTCGACATGCACCACCTGGGTGGTGGGATCGATCCGCACTCCCTGTTCCTGGACGATGACCCCGTCGATCCGCACGCGACCGGTGGAGATCAGGGTCTCGCAGGCCCGGCGGGAGCCGAAACCGGCTCGGGCCAGGACCTTCTGCAGCCTCTCGCCCTCTTCGCGATGGGGCTCGGGGGCGAGGCCGTCCGGATCCTTGGCCGGCGCCACCGGGGTGCCCGCCTCGTCGCGCAGCCGCACCCGCTTGGGCGGCGTGAAGGCGCTGCGACGTCGCTGAGGCTGGCTGCTGGAGCGGCCCGAGGAACCGGGGCGCTGCCCGCCGCGCCGATCGGCGGCCATCAGGCCGCCGAACCGCGGGAGATGAGCTCCCTGGCGAGCTGGCGGTACGCGTCAGCGCCCTTGGTGGAGGAGGCGAAGGAGATGATCGGCTCGGCCGCCACCGAGGCGTCGGGGAACTTCACGGTGCGGTTGATCGTGGTGTGGAAGACCTTGTCCGGGAAGGCGCCGACCACCCGCTGGCACACCTCGCGTGAATGAAGGGTGCGGGGGTCGAACATGGTGATCAGGATGCCGTCGAGCTCGAGCCGGGGGTTGATCCGGTCCTGCACCTTCTCGATCGTCTCCACCAGCAGGGCCACGCCGCGCAGGGCGAAGTACTCCGCCTCGAGCGGGATGATCACGCCATGGCTCGCCGCCAGTGCGTTCACGGTCAGCAGGCCCAGCGACGGCTGGCAGTCGATGATGATGACGTCGTACTCATCCGCCACCGGGCGCAGCACGCGTGCCAGGGCCATCTCGCGGGCCACCTCGTTGACCAGGGTGACCTCGGCGGCGGAGAGGTCGATGTTGGCCGGGAGCACGTCGAGGTTCTCGGTCGAGGTCTCCTGGATCACGTCGTGCACGTCATGGCCACGCTCCATCAGCAGGTTGTACACGGTCACGTCGAGGTCGTAGGGGTTCACCCCGGTACCGGCGCTGAGCGCACCCTGCGGGTCCAGGTCCACCAGGAGCACCTTGCGCCCGAGCTCGGCCAGGGCCGCCCCGAGGTTGATCACGCTGGTGGTCTTCCCCACCCCACCCTTCTGATTCACCATCGAGATGATGCGTGCCGGCCCATGGGAGTCGAGCGGGGCCGGCTCCGGGAGCTCCGGCATCGGTCGGCCGGTCGGGCCGAGATCGATGTCCAGCTGCTGGGAGGAGGTCGGGCTCACGTCGGTGTCCTGTCGTCGGCGTCGTGGTCTGGTGGTGCGGAACGATCCGTGACCGTTCGGAACTGATCCGAGCGTGGTCCGGGGAACGACGGCTGCACCATGCCGTCCGCGTCCCGCACAGGTCGTCCCCGAGGGATCGGGCCCGGCAGGGACGTCGCGCCGGACAAGTCTAAGCCCCTCACTGAGCCCGGGGGTGGGCGGAGGCGTGGGTCTCGCGCAGGGTGTCGACGGTGACCTGCGTGTACAGCTGCGTGGTGGTGACGGAGGCATGTCCCAGCAGCTCCTGCACGCTGCGCACATCTGCGCCGCCGTGCAGCAGGTGGGTGGCATACGAATGGCGCAGGGTGTGAGGGCTGATCGGCTCCGCCAGATCCATCAGCTCGGCCTCCTCCGCCGCGCGCCGCACCACCTGCCAGGCGGCCTGCCGGGTGAGCCGGGTCCCACGGGAGCCCAGGAACACCGCCGGGGAGCCGCTCCCCCGCGCCGCGAGCGTGGGACGGCCGCGGGTCAGGTACGCCTCGAGCGCCGCCAGCGCGAAACGGCCCACCGGGAGCACCCGGTGCTTGTCGCCCTTGCCGCGCAGCACCGCGGCCCGTTCCTGGGGATCGATGTCGTCCACATCCAGTCCGGTCGCCTCTGAGATCCGGGCGCCCAGCCCGTAGAGCACCTCGAGCAGCGCGCGATCGCGCAGCGCCCGCTCGGTGGCGTCCCGCCCGGTGCCGGGGCGGCCGGCGGCATCGATGAGCGTTTCGACCTGGTCGATGCTGAGCGGGTGCGGAAGCCGTTTGGGCAGCGTCGGAGACGGGACCAGGCGCGAGGGATCGCCGGTGGTGGAGACGCGTTCGGCGTCGAGGAACGAGTGCAGCCCTCTGACCGCGGCCAGGGAACGGGCGGCGGAGGCGGCGGAGAGCGGGCTTCCGCCGTCGGCACCGGTGCGCACGGACTGCAGCCAGGCCCCCAGCTGCTGCGGATCCGCGGCCGTGGGATCCACGTCCCGCCGGGCCAGGTCGGCCAGATAGCGGGTGAGGTCGCGGCGGTAGGCGTCCAGGGTGTTCGAGGAGAGCCCGCGCTCGATGCGCAGGTGGCTCAGATACTGCTCGAGGGTCCGACGGTCAGCGGGACGCAGGATCTGCTCGCCGGCGGGTTCCGGCTCGCCAGCGGGTTCCGGCTCCCCGTCGGGTCCCGGACCGCCGCTGGTCACAGGGTGACGAAGGGATCGATCGCGAGGGCGACGAAGAGCACGGTGAGATAGGTGATCGAGCCGTGGAAGACGGTCATCGGGCTCAGGGCCTTGCCGGTGAGACCACGGCGCACGCGCAGTGCGTAGCGGATCACGAGGTAGCCGAACCACAGCCCGGAGGCGACCGCGGCGACGCCGTACACCCAGCCGGTCGATCCCAGCGGGATGATCGCAAGGCTCGAGGCGATCATCAGAGCGGTGTGCATGATCATCTGACGGGCCACGGTCGTCTTCGAGGCGACCACCGGGAGCATCGGCACGCCGGCATTGGCGTAGTCCGCGGCGAACTTCTCCGCCAGCGGCCAGTAGTGCGGCGGGGTCCAGAAGAAGATCACCAGGAACAGCAGCACTGCGGTCCAGGACACCGTGCCGGTCACGGCGGCCCAGCCGATCAGCACCGGCATGCACCCGGCGATCCCGCCCCAGACGATGTTCTGGCTGGTGCGGCGCTTGAGGATCATCGTGTAGAAGACGACGTAGAGCAGGATCGCACCGACCGCGAGCGCGGCCGAGGCCCAGTTCACGAGCAGGCCCAGCCAGAGCGCGGAGACGATCGAGATCGTGATGCCGAAGATCAGGGCGGCGCGCGGCGAGACTGCGCCGGACGGGATCGGTCGGTTGCGGGTGCGCTTCATCTTCGCGTCGATGTCGCGCTCGAGGTACATGTTCAGAGCGTTGGCCCCGCCCGCAGCGAGGTACCCGCCGATCATGGTGTTCAGGATCAGCCACGGCGAGGGGAACCCGCCTGCGGCGAGGAACATCGTGGGGATCGTGGTGATCAGCAGCAGCTCGATGATGCGCGGCTTGGTCAGCGCCACATAGCTGCGGATCACGGAGCGCGCGGACTGCGGGGCCCGTCCACCTCCCCGGCGTGCATGCTGGACCGAAGCTCCCTGGGTGGCGGTCACCGCCCACCGTCCTTCCTCTGAGCGCGGCAAGGCAGCCGCGTGAACCCCCACAGTCTAGGCGGTGGCCCCTCCGGGCGGCACCAGTGCCAGAGGTGAGAACCCGCACCGTGTCGCCCACCCCGCCATGCACCCCGGGCGGCAGGCGCGACCGCGACCGCGGAGGATCGTGTGCGAAGCCGCTGGGACACGCTCGGCAACAGGCTGGACGGACGAGCGTCATGGACCCCGCCCGACTAAGCTGGACGCTGTCGCCTCGCACAGGGAACCCGCACGTCGCAGGACGTGCTGCCGGGACCGCCCGCCGAGGCCTGTCGATCCACGCGGCCGAGCGGCTGCACACCGGCGAAAGGAAGCACCCGATAATGACGGAGAACTTCAAGGCCCCCGAGGGCTGGACCGAACTCGACAAGCGTGCGGTCGACACCGCGCGCGTCCTCGCCGCTGATGCGGTCGAGAAGGTCGGCAATGGGCACCCGGGCACCGCTGTGAGCCTCGCTCCGGCCGCCTACCTGCTCTACCAGGACGTGATGCGGCACGATCCGAAGGATCCGTCGTGGCTGGGCCGCGACCGCTTCGTGCTCTCGGCCGGTCACTCCAGCCTCACGCAGTACATCCAGCTCTTCCTCGGCGGCTTCGGCCTCGAGAAGAAGGACCTCGAGGAGCTGCGCACCTGGGGCTCGAAGACCCCGGGCCACCCGGAGAACTTCGTCACCTCAGGCGTGGAGATCACCACCGGTCCGCTGGGCCAGGGCATCTCCTCGGCGGTCGGCTTCGCGATGGCGCAGCGCCGCGAGCGCGGCCTGCTGGACCCCGAGGCCGCTGAGGGCACCAGCCCCTTCGACCACTTCACCTATGTGATCGCCTCCGACGGCGACCTCCAGGAAGGTGTCAGCAGCGAGGCCAGCTCCATCGCCGGCACCCAGCAGCTCGGCAACCTCATCGTCCTGTGGGACGACAACGAGATCTCCATCGAGGGTGACACCTCGATCGCCTTCACCGAGGACACCGCCGCGCGCTACGAGGCCTACGGCTGGGACGTGCGGACCGTGGACTGGACCCAGGGCGGAACCGAGTACCTCGAAGACGTCGCGGCCCTGAAGACCGAGATCCTCGAAGCTCAGAAGGTCACCGACAAGCCGACCTTCATCCGACTGCGCACCGTCATCGGCTGGCCGATCCCCGAGCTGGCCGGCAGCCACTCGGTGCATGGCGCGAAGCTCGGTGCCGAGGGCGTCGCAGGCCTGAAGAAGGCCGTGGGCCTGGACTCGGAGCAGCAGTTCCAGGTCGACGAGGATGTCCTCGCCCACACCCGCGCCCTCGCTGAGCGCGCGGTCTCTGCGAAGGCGGAGTGGGACAAGGGCTACCAGGCGTGGCGCTCCGCGAACGCGGAGAAGGCTGCTCTGCTGGACCGGCTCCAGGCACGTGAACTGCCCGAGGGCTTCGCCGAGGCGTTCCCGAGCTTCGAGGCCGACGCCAAGGGCCTCGCCACCCGCGCCGCCTCCGGCAAGGTCCTCGAGGCCCTCGCACCGGTCATGCCTGAGCTGTGGGGCGGCTCCGCCGACCTCGCCGGCTCGAACAACACCACGATGAAGGGCGAGTCGTCCTTCCTCCCCGAGGAGCTCAGCTCCTCCGAGTTCTCCGGCGACAAGTACGGCCGCACGCTGCACTTCGGCATCCGCGAGCACGGGATGGGCGCGATCCTCTCGGGGATCTCGCTGCACGGGCTCACCCGCCCGTACGGCGGCACCTTCTTCCAGTTCTCCGACTACATGCGCGGCGCGGTGCGCCTCGCCTCGCTCATGAAGGTCCCCGCGACGTATGTGTGGACGCATGACTCCATCGGTCTGGGCGAGGACGGCCCCACCCACCAGCCGGTCGAGCACCTGGCCGCGTACCGCGCGATCCCGAACCTGTCGATCGTGCGCCCCGCGGATGCGAATGAGACCGCGCAGGCCTGGAAGGCGCTGCTCGAGCGGGATCACGGCCCGGTCGGCCTGATCCTCTCCCGGCAGGCGATGCCGACCTTCGACCGCAGTGAGTACGCGGGCGCGGAGAACCTCGTCAAGGGCGGCTACATCATGAAGGAGGCCTCGGCGGAGCCGCAGGTGATCCTCATCGGCACCGGCTCCGAGCTGCAGTACGCCGCGGAGGCGCAGACCCAGCTCGAGGCGGCGGGCATCCCTGCCCGCCTGGTCTCGATGCCGTCCGTCGAGTGGTTCGACGAGCAGGACGAGGAGTACAAGGAGTCTGTGCTCCCGGCGTCGGTCACCGCACGCGTGAGCGTCGAGGCCGGCATCGCGATGCCCTGGTACCGCTTCCTGGGCACCCATGGGCGTGCAGTCTCGCTCGAGCACTACGGTGCATCGGCCGATGCGGGCACTCTCTTCAAGGAGTTCGGCTTCACCGCCGAGGCCGTGGTCGCAGCGGCGAAGGACTCCCTCGCCGCAGCCGGGGCCTGATCCTCCGCGGGGCGGGGCCTCCGGGTCCCGCCCCGCTCCTCTTCCCCTCCTCTCCCCATCCTCTCCTCTCCCCTCCCCTTTCTCCCTCCGCCCGTCCCGCCGCCGACCGCGGACCCAGAGGTTCCCTCCCTCACCTCGGGGAAGGATCCGGCGCTTGAGACCGTTGCACCGGGCGACACCAGTTCGACACAGGGCGCACAGCGCCCGGAAGGAACACCATGGCTCAGAACACCAACACCCAGGCCCTCTCCGATGCCGGAGTCTCGATCTGGCTCGACGATCTCTCGCGTCAGCGGATGTCCTCCGGGAACCTCCAGGAGCTCATCGACAGCCGCAACATCGTCGGCGTGACCACGAACCCGTCGATCTTCCAGGCTGCGATCTCCGGCCGCTCGGAGTACGACGCAGACATCGCCCGCCTCGCGGCGGAGGGCAAGGACGTTGACGCCATCGTCGAGGTGCTCACCACCGATGACGTGCGCAGCGCCGCCGATCTCTTCGCCGACATCTACGCGTCCTCGCACGGCTTCGACGGCCGCGTGAGCATCGAGGTCGATCCCCGCCTCGCCCACGAGACCGAGAAGACGATCGAGCAGGCCAAGCACCTCTTCGAGGTCGTCGGCCGCGAGAACGTGATGATCAAGATCCCCGCCACCGAGGCCGGCCTGCCGGCCATCACCGCAGTGATCGCCGAGGGCATCAGCGTCAACGTCACCCTGATCTTCTCTGTCGAGCGCTATCAGGCCGTGATCGAGGCCTACCTCACCGGTCTCGAGCAGGCCGCGGCAGCGGGCAAGGATCTCGCGAAGATCCACTCTGTCGCCTCCTTCTTCGTCTCCCGCGTGGACTCGGAGATCGACGCGCGGCTCGAGGCCCTGGGAACCGAGGAGGCGACCGCTCTGCGCGGCCAGGCCGGCGTCGCGAACGCACAGGCCGCCTTCGGCACCTACCTCGAAGCCTTCGGCTCTGAGCGCTTCACCGCGCTCAAGGGTGCGAACGTCCAGCGGGCGCTGTGGGCATCCACCGGCGTGAAGAACCCCGACTACGCCGATACCCTGTACGTCGACAACCTGGTCGCGGATCCCTCCGTCAACACCATGCCGGAGAAGACCATCGAGGCCGCCGCAGACCATTCGGAGCTGAAGGCTCCGCTGTCCGCCGAGGCCGCTGTCGCGGGCGTCGCGACGCTCGAGCGCGTCGCCGGCGCCGGGGTCGACCTGGTCGAGGTCTTCGCACTGCTCGAGCGCGAGGGCGTCGAGAAGTTCGAGAAGGCCTGGAACGAGCTCCTGGCCACGGTGTCCGCCTCCGTCGAGTCCGCCCGCGCCTGACTCTTCGAGGAGCACGGTCCCGCATCATGGGCGGGCCGTGCTCCTCTGCTCCGTGTCCTAGAAAGGACGAACGTGACCGACTCCTCCACTCCCCCTGCCGGGGCTGACGCGCCGAATCCGCTGCGCGATCCCCGCGACCGCCGTCTCCCGCTCATCGCCGGGCCCAGTTCGATGGTGATGTTCGGCGTCACCGGCGACCTCGCCCGCAAGAAGCTGCTGCCCGCCATCTATGACCTCACCCATCGTGGCCTGCTGCCGCCCAGCTTCGGGCTGGTCGGCTTCGGTCGTCGGGAGTGGTCCGATGACGACTTCGCCGACTACGTCCGCAAGAGCGTCTCCGAGCACTCCCGCACCGGCTTCGACGAGAGCGTCTTCGAGCAGCTCCGCGGCGGGCTCCGCTTCGTCACCGGCACCTTCGATGACAGCGCCGCCTTCGAGAAGCTGACCGAGGTGGTCGGCGAGCTCGATCGCACTCGCGGCACCGGCGGTAACCACGCCTTCTACCTCTCGATCCCGCCGGACGCCTTCCCGCAGGTCTGCGGCCAGCTCGCGGACTCGGGGCTCAACACCCCCCGCGACGGTTCCTGGCGCCGAGTCGTCATCGAGAAGCCCTTCGGGCACGACCTCGCCTCCGCCCGCGAGCTCAACGACGTGGTGGAGAAGGCGTTCCGTCCCGAGGACGTCTTCCGCATCGATCACTACCTGGGCAAGGAGACGGTCCAGAACATCCTGGCGCTGCGCTTCGCGAACCAGATGTTCGAGCCGATCTGGAACGCGAATTATGTCGACCACGTGCAGATCACGATGGCCGAGGACATCGGCATCGGTTCCCGTGCCGGGTACTACGACGGCATCGGCACCGCCCGAGACGTGATCCAGAACCACCTGCTGCAGCTGCTCGCGCTGACGGCGATGGAGGAGCCCGTCACCTTCCGCGCCTCCGATCGGCGTGCCGAGAAGGAGAAGGTCCTCGCCGCCGTCGAGCTGCCGGAGGATCTGGCGGCGCACACCGCTCGCGGCCAGTACGTGGGCGGCTGGCAGGGAGGCGAGCAGGTGCGTCCCTATCTCGAGGAGGACGGCATCCCCGCCGATTCCACCACCGAGACCTTCGCCGCGATGCGCCTGGACATCGCCACCCGCCGCTGGGCCGGTGTCCCCTTCTACCTCCGTGCAGGCAAACGGCTGGGCCGCCGCGTCACCGAGATCGCAGTCGTCTTCAAGCGTGCCCCGTTCCTGCCGTTCCGCTCCACGGACACCGCGGATCTGGGTCAGAACGCGATCGTCATCAGGGTCCAGCCCGATGAGGGCGTCACCATGCGCTTCGGCTCGAAGGTCCCCGGCACCCAGATGGAGGTGCGGGACGTGACCATGGACTTCGCCTACGGCATGAACTTCACCGAGGAGTCACCGGAGGCGTACGAGCGGCTGATCCTGGACATGCTGCTCGGGGACCCGCCGCTGTTCCCGCGGCAGAAGGAGGTCGAGCTCTCCTGGAAGATCCTCGACCCCATCACCGAGTTCTGGGCCCAGAACCTCGACCCCGCTCCTTACCGCCCCGGCACCTGGGGCCCCGATACCGCGCACGAGATGCTCGCCCTCGACGGGCGTACCTGGAGGCGACCGTGATCACCACCCTGACCGACACCACCGCATCGGCGATCAACAAGCAGATGATCGAGATGCGGGAGACGTTCGGCGCGAACACCATCGGCCGGGTCCTCACCCTGATCATCGTCGCCACCGGCGATGTCGAGGAGCCGCTCGAGGCGGCCATCGCCGCCAGCCACGAGCATCCTGCCCGGGTGATCGTGGTCGATGCGGAGCCGGAGGCTGAGAACTCCGGCCTGGACGCGGAGATCCGGGTGGGCCGTGACGCCGGCGCCGGGGAGATCGTGATCCTGCGTGCCCGCGGGGACGTGCTGTGGTCGCTGGACACCCTGGTGATGGCGCTGCTGCTCCCCGATGCCCCGATCGTGACCTGGTGGCCGGAGAATGCTCCGTCCTCCCCCATCCATGACGTGCTGGGTTCGATGTCCCAGCGTCGCATCACCGACTCCGCCGCCTGCCAGGACCCGCTGGGGACCCTCAAGCGGCTGCGCCGCGGCTACGCCAGCGGCGACTCCGACTTCGCCTGGGCGCGGCTGACCCGCTGGCGCGGACTGGTCGCGAGCGCCTACGAGGTCCCGCCGATCTCGACCCCCACCAAGGTGGAGGTCGCCGGCACGGTCGACAACCCCTCGGTGGTGCTCATGGCCGGCTGGCTCGAGCACGCCCTCGGGGTCGAGGCGGAGGTGCTGCCCCCCAACGGCGGCGACGTCGACTATGCGGGTGTGCACAGCGTCCGTCTGGTCCGCCAGGACGGCACCATCGACCTCACCCGGGTCGATGACGCCTCGATCGTGATGAAGCTCCCCGGTGACGACACCGGACAGCACGTCACCATGCCGCGCCGCACGCTCGCTGAGCTCATCACCGAGGAGCTGCGCCGACTGGACCCCGACGAGGTCTACGGCGAGGTGCTCGCCACCACGTACAGCAGCATCGATGACACCGCCACCTTCGCCGGGGGCAAGCCCGATCCCGTCGACCAGGTGCTGCCCGACGCGGACGGGGTCGCGGCCGCTGCCGCAGAGCACACCGCGAAGCAGCTCGCAGCCGCCCTCGAGGAGCGTCCGCTCGCGCACCTGGTGCTCACCGGCGGGACGGTCGGCACCAAGACCGCCGCTGCGCTGCCCGCAGCGCTGGACGCCGCAGGGGTCGATGCGAGCCGCCTGCACCTGTGGTGGGGCGACGAACGCTTCGTGGCCTCGGACTCCGAGGATCGCAACGAGGTGGCGGTGCGTGACTCGCTGCTCGCGCCGCTCCAGGCCGAGTCCGGGCTTCCGGCCCGCAACATCCATGTGATGCCCTCCCCCGCGGACGGCATGTCACTGGACGACGCCGCCGCCTGGTACGGGCAGCAGCTGGACCAGATGGGCGGCGATCAGCCGTTCCGCACCCGCGGCCGGGCGTTCTTCGATGTGGTGATGCTGGGCGTGGGACCTGACGGTCATATCGCCTCGCTGTTCCCCGAGCATCCGGATCAGCGACAGGTGGCAGCGAGCGCGATCGGGGTCACCGACTCGCCGAAGCCGCCCTCGGAGCGGATCTCGCTGACGTGGCCGGTGCTGAACTCCTCCCGCCATGTGGCACTGCTGGTCGCCGGCGAGGAGAAGGCCGGCGCGGTGCGCGACGGTCACCAGGACATCAACCCCTGGGAAGTCCCTGCCTCGGCAGTGCGCGGCCTGGAGTCGACGACCTGGTTCCTCGACGCCGCCGCCGCCGGGCAGCTGCCGCAATGAGCAGTCCCACGGGACGCTGAGAACGCGAGAAGGGCCGGTCACCACCATGGTGACCGGCCCTTCTCATACGACTCAGCGGCCTTTGAGAGACCGGAGGCGAAGGCTCAGAGCAGCTTCTCCACGATGCCCAGGCCGACTGCGCACACGCCCCAGCTGACCGCGACACCCACCGTGAGGCGGTTGAGATTGCGCTCGGCCACCCCAGAGGCGCTCGCATTGGAGGAGACACCGCCGCCGAACATATCGGAGAGCCCGCCGCCACGTCCCTTATGCAGCAGGACGAACATGATCGTGAGCAGACCGAGGACGGCCAGCATGACCTGAAGGATGAGCTTCAGCAGGGGCAGATCCACGAGTGCAGGCACCTTCCACGGGGTACGACGGACTGATCCAGCATACGGCACGGGCCGGACCCATACTGGGTCCGGCCCGCGTGGCAAGGCTCTCGCCTGCTGAGCTTCTACCGCTCGCAAGCTCGCAGTACGTCGCTCAGCCTGCGCTGAACCTGCTGAGCTTCTACCGCTCGCAAGCTCGCAGTACGTCGCTCAGCCCTGGAAGCCCGCGATCTTGGCGAACTCCTCGGCCTTGAGCGAGGCTCCGCCGACGAGGGCGCCATCGACATCGGCCTTGCCCATCAGCTCGACCACGTTGGACGACTTCACGCTGCCGCCGTAGAGGACGCGGACCGCGTCGGCGACGACATCGCCGTGCAGCTCGCGCAGCGCCTCGCGGATCGCCTGGCAGACCTCCTGCGCGTCGTCTGCACTGGCCACCTCGCCGGTGCCGATCGCCCACACGGGCTCATAGGCGATGACGATCTTCGCCGCCTGCTCGGCGGTCAGACCCTCGATGCCGCCCGTGAGCTGCGCGAGGGTGAACGGGACATGGTTCCCGGCCTTGCGCTCCTCGAGCGGCTCTCCGACGCACAGGATCGGGGTGAGCCCCGCGGCGAAGGCTGCCCGAACCTTAGCGTTCGTGACCTGCTCGTCCTCGCCGTGGTACTGGCGACGCTCCGAGTGGCCGACGGCGACATAGGTGCAGCCCAGGGTCTTCAGCATCTGCCCCGAGACCTCGCCGGTGTAGGCACCGGACTCGTGCTCGGAGATGTCCTGCGCGCCGTAGGCGATCGGCAGCTTGCCGGCGTCCACGGCGACCTGCACGGTGCGCAGGTCCACGAACGGGGGGAGCACGACGGTCTCGACGACCGAGGTGTCGAGACCCTTGAGCTGTTCTCCCAGCTCCTCGACCAGGGACAGGCCCTGCTTCCAGTCGAGATTCATCTTCCAGTTGCCCGCCATCAGCGGGGTACGGGTCGTCACTTGGAGTCCTCCTCGAGGATTGAGATGCCCGGCAGGTCCTTGCCCTCGATGAGCTCGAGGCTCGCGCCGCCGCCGGTGGAGATGTGCGAGTAGAGGGATTCGTCGAATCCGAGGATGCGGACCGCGGCGGCGGAGTCGCCACCGCCGACCACGGTATAGCCGGGAGCCTTCGAGAGCACATCCGCGACGCTCGAGGTGCCCTTGGCGAAGCTCTCGAACTCGAAGACACCCATCGGGCCGTTCCAGAACACGGTCGCTGCATCGGCGATCTTCTCGCCGAACAGCTTCGCCGTCTCCGGGCCGATGTCCATGCCCTCCTGATCCGAGGGGATCTCGGAGGAGGGGACCACCGTCGCGGGCGCGTCGGCGGAGAACTCGGGTGCCACCACCGTGTCGACGGGCAGGACCAGCTCGACACCGTTCTTCTCGGCGCGCTCGAGGTACTCGCGCACCACGTCGAGCTTGCTCTCGTCGAGCAGCGACTTGCCGACCTCGTAGCCCTGCGCCTTCTGGAAGGTGTAGGCCATGCCGCCGCCGATCAGGATGCGATCGGCCTTGCCCAGCAGGCTGTCGATGACTCCGAGCTTGTCGGCGATCTTCGCACCGCCGAGCACCACCACGAAGGGGCGCTCCGGAGAATCGGTGACCTTGCGCAGGGACTCCACCTCACGCAGCACCAGCTCACCGGCGGCCGAGGGCAGCAGGGTGGCGAGCTCGTACACGGAGGCCTGCTTGCGGTGGACGACGCCGAAGCCGTCGGAGACGAAGGCATCACCGAGGGCGGCGAGCTGCTCGGCGAAGGCGAGCCGCTCCGACTCGTCCTTCGAGGTCTCCCCCGGGTTGAACCGCAGGTTTTCGAGCACGGCCACCTGGCCATCCTCAAGCCCGGCCACGACCTCCTGCGCGGAGCTGCCGACGGTGTCCGTCGCGAAGGCGACGTCCTGGCCCAGCAGCTCGCCGAGACGGCCCACGACCGGCTTCAGGGAGTACTTGTCCTCCGGTGCGCCTTTGGGGCGGCCGAGGTGGGAGATCACGGCGACCCGTGCACCGGCTTCGACCAGCCGGGTGAGGGTGGGCAGGGCGGCGCGGATGCGACCGTCATCGGTGATGGTGGTCCCGTCCAGCGGGACGTTCAGATCAGCCCGGACGAGCACGCGCTTGCCGCGCAGCTCTCCGAGCGAGTCGATGGTCTTCAGCACGATGGTGCTCCTTCAGGTTCGGGCGAACGCGCCATCGCTCGGCGCGGACTCGTGAGACGACCGGAGCCCACCGGCCACCGACCCTTCGGGGTGGTGACCGGTGGGCTCCGGGGTGATCCGGGTCGTCAGTACGACGACCGGTGGATCAGAGGGACTTGCCCACGAGCTGCGAGAGCTCGACGAGGCGGTTGGAGAAGCCCCACTCGTTGTCGTACCAGGTGAAGACCTTCACCAGGTTGCCGTTCACCTTGGTGAGCTGGCTGTCGAAGATCGAGGAGTGCGGATCGCCCTCGATGTCCTTGGAGACGATCGGATCCTCGGTGTAGCGCAGGATCCCCTTCAGCGGGCCCTCTGCAGCCTTCTTGATGGCGGCGTTGATCTCCTCGACGGAGACCTCGCGCGATGCCTCGAAGGTGAGGTCGGTGATCGAGCCGGTGGGGACCGGAACGCGCAGCGAGTAGCCGTCCAGCTTGCCCTTGAGCTCCGGCAGCACCAGCGCCACGGCCTTGGCCGCACCGGTGGTGGTCGGGACGATGTTCAGCGCGGCCGCACGTGCACGGCGGGGGTCCGAGTGGGGGCCGTCCTGCAGCACCTGGTCCGAGGTGTAGGCGTGGACGGTGGTCATCAGACCCTTGACGATCCCGAACTCGTCGTTCAGCACCTTGGCCACGGGGGCGAGGCTGTTGGTCGTGCAGGACGCGTTGGAGATGATGTGGTGGTTCGCGGGGTCGTAGTCGCCCTCGTTCACACCGATGACGAAGGTGCCGTCCTCGTTCTTGCCGGGGGCCGAGATGATGACCTTCTTGGCGCCGGCCTCGATGTGGGCCTTGGCCTTCTCGGCGTCGGTGAAGATGCCGGTGGACTCGATGACGACGTCCGCACCGATCTCGCCCCACGGGATGTTCTTGGGATCGCGCTCGGCGAACGCCTTGATGGTGTTCTCCCCGACGGTGATCGAGTCGTCGTCGTACGAGACGTCGTAGGGCAGCACGCCACCGATCGAGTCGTACTTGATGAGATTCGCGAGCGCGGCGTTGTTAGTGAGGTCGTTCACACCGACGATCTGGATGTCGGCCTTCTGCTCGAGTGCGGCGCGCAGGAAGTTACGGCCGATGCGGCCGAATCCGTTGATTCCAACCTTGATGGTCAAGGGTTCCTCCTAGATTCGCAGAGAACTGCGAAATTCCGGTACTGACATGGTGCGCACGCCCTTGTACGCTCGGACGGCGCCGGAAGTGACCGACGACCACGACGATCTTATCAACGTCCTGGGTCCGGTGACGGGGGTAATCGGTCCTCGTCCACTCCGTGGTCGGTTCCGGGCATGCCCAGATCCTCCGCGCGCTTGTCCGCAGTGGCGAGCAGGCGCCGGATCCGCCCGGCCACGGCGTCCTTGGTGAGGGGCGGATCCGCCAGACGGCCGAGCTCCTCGAGGCTCGCCTGACGGTGCTCGAGGCGAAGCTGGCCCGCCGCCTGCAGATGCTCGGGGACCTCATCACCGAGGATCTCCAGCGCCCGCTGCACCCGCTGCCCGGCAGCGACCGCCGCGCGGGCGGAGCGGCGCAGATTCGCGTCGTCGAAGTTCGCCAGTCGATGCGCGGTCGCCTTGACCTCTCGCTTGGTGCGGCGCTCCTCCCAGCTCTTGACGGTCTCGTGCGCCCCCATGCGGGTCAGCAGCATGGAGATCGCGTCTCCGTCCCGCAGCACCACGCGATCGGTCCCTCGTGCCTCGCGCGCCTTGGAGGCGACGCCCAGCCGGCGGGCGGCCCCGACCATCGCGAGCGCGACCTCGGGGCCCGGGCAGGACAGCTCCAGCGCTGAGGAGCGTCCCGGCTCGGTGAGCATCCCCCGGGCCAGGAAGGCTCCGCGCCAGGCGGCCTCCGCGTCGACCGTCGCCCCGCCGACCACGAAGGGGGGCATCCCCCGCACCGGTCGGCCGCGGGCATCGAGCAGGCCGGTCTGCCGCGCGAGCATGCCGCCCTCGCGTTCGACCCGCACGATGTAGCGAGTGGTGCGGCGGATGCCGGAGGGGGCCAGGACCGCGAGCTCGGCCCGGTGGCCGTACATGTCGGCGATGATCCCGTGCAGACGCCGGGCGACCGCGGCGGAATCCAGCTCCGCCTCGACCACCACCTTCCCGGCAACCAGGTGCAATCCGCCGGCGAAGCGGAGCATCGCTGCAGCCTCTGCCTTGCGGGCGGAGGGCCGGCTCACCTCGAGGTGGCTCAGCTCCTCCTTCGCCTCACCCGTCAGAGCCATGCAAGTCCTCCTCGATGGTGGGGGGCTGTGCCCCCGTGATGCGGTGCTCGGTGCCCTCATGGTCGGGCTCGACATCGCCGTAGGCGTCGTCGAAGAGATCACGGTACGCGGCGGCGAGCCGCACCGGGTCATGGTGCGGTGTACCGTCCCCCACGCTCACCTGGCGCAGCAGGGTGCGGATCCCGCGGGCCTGGGCCGCCTCCGCCAGCTCGAGGGCGTCCTCGAGGGTAGTGGGATCCGCCAGCAGCGCATCGAAGCGGCACCCCTGGGCTCGTTCCAGGAGCACATCGAGCATGTCCAGGCTGGTCATGCCCTCTGCCTCCTGCGACCCCACCGAGAGGTTGGTGGTGATGCAGCGCCGGGCGGGGCTGGTGCGGATCGCCTCGGCGATCTCGGGGATCATCAGATGAGGCAGCACGGAGGTGTACCAGGAGCCGGGGCCGACGATGATCCAGTCTGCGCGGCCCAGCGCGTCGATCACGTCCTGCGGGACCCGTGGCCGCTCGGGGATCAGCCGGATGTCCTCGACCCTTCCCTCCGCGGTCGCGACCTGCCACTGACCGGAGACCGTGCGCAGAGTGCCGTCGGCGCCGCGCACCTGGGCCTCGATATCGAGGGGGTCCAGGGCCATCGGCAGCACCCGTCCTCTGGCGCCGAGCAGCTCTGCCATCTGATCGAGCGCCTCGACCGGGTCCTCGAGGATCTGCCACAGCGCGACGATCAGGAGGTTGCCCAGGGCGTGCCCGTCGAGCTCGCCATCGGTCGCGAAGCGGTGCTGGATCACATCGCCCCAGATGGAGCCCCAGTCGGAGTCCTCGCAGAGCGCCGCGAGCGCCATCCGCAGGTCCCCGGGGGGCAGCACCGGCATCTCGGTCCGGATCCGTCCGGAGGAGCCGCCGTTGTCGGCGACGGTCACCACGGCGGTGATGTCATCGGCCAACAGCCGCAGGGCGCGCAGGTTCGCGGCCAGGCCGTGACCGCCGCCGAGAGCGACCACCCGCAACGGGCGCTGCGGATCGCCGCGCCGACCCCGCCGCGCACTGGCGGAGCGATCCGCGCCCCGGAGGCGAGATCCCCGGGCGCGCGGTGCGATGCTCATTCGCGCCCCAGATCGCGGTGGCGGATCCGTACGGCGTGGCCGCTGCGGCGCAGCTCCTCGCCGATCTTCTCCGAGACCGCGACCGAGCGGTGCTTGCCGCCGGTGCAGCCGATCGCGAGCGTGGTGAAGTGCTTGTTCTCGGCGCCGTAGCCACGCAGCACCGGACGGATCATCTCGAGGTAGCGGTCCACGAACTCCTGCGCGTTGGCGTCCTTCAGGACGAAATCCGCCACCTCGGGGTCGGTGCCCCGCTTCGGTCGGAGCTCAGGGACCCAGTAGGGGTTGGGGATGAACCGGACGTCGCTGACGTGATCGGCTTCGAGCGGGATCCCGTACTTGAAGCCGAAGGAGAGCATCGTCACGGTGAGCTGCTGCTCCTCGCTGGTGCCGAAGACGGTGCGCATCTTCATCGTGAGCTGGTGCACGTTCAGGGGGGAGGTGTCGATGACCAGGTCTGCCATCCGCCGGTAGGGGGCGAGCATCTCGCGCTCCCGGCGGATTCCCTCCAGCACGCCCTCCTCCCCCTGCAGCGGGTGGGGACGGCGCACCGAGTCGAAGCGACGCACGAGCGTGGATTCGTCGGCGGTGAGGAACACCAGGCGCAGGCGCAGATCGGCCTTGCGCAGATCGGCGACCACATCGGAGAGCTCGCTGAAGAAGGGGCCGGAGCGGGGGTCGACGACCACGGCGAAGCGGTTCTCGCGGCCCACGGCGGTGGCGCGCAGCTCATATAGCGTCCCGATCAGCTGCGGCGCGATGTTGTAGACGACGTACCAGCCCATGTCCTCCAGGGCGTGGGCGGCGGTCTCCCTCCCGGCACCGGCGAGGCCGGTGATGATGACGACGTCACCCCGGGTGTCAGTGGTGGGGGTCAGTACGGGCTCCTCGGTCACGAGCGCTCCTTCCGGGGTCGGGGACAGGGGGTGGGTGCAGCTGGTCAGCGGTCGAGGATCTCGCCGGTCGCCATGTCCACGGTGACAGCGAGCTCGCCGTCCTCGAGGACTGCCTGCGCCTGGTCCCCCTGGTCGGATCGTAGCGCGAGCGCGATCTGCGCGGCCAACGCGGGTCCGATCCCGTTGACCCGAGCCAGCTCCTCCTCGCTCGCCGCACGGATCGCGGAGACGGTCACGAAGCGATCCAGGAGCGCCCGTCGACGGGCGGGGCCGAGCCCGGGGATGCCGTCCAGGGCGCTGGCCTGCATGGCGCGACCGCGCTTGGATCGGTGGTAGGTGATCGCGAAGCGGTGCGCCTCGTCACGCAGGCGCTGGACCAGGAAGAGCGCTTCGCTGGTGCGCGGCAGGATCACCGGGTAGTCGTCCCCGGGCAGCCAGATCTCTTCGAGCCGCTTGGCGATGCCGGCCAGGGCGATGTCGGTGATGCCGAGGTCGTCGAAGGCACGCTGGGCGGCGGCGACCTGGGGCGGGCCGCCGTCGACCAGGATCAGCGAGGGCGGGTAGGCGAAGCGCCGGTACCGTCCCTGCTCCTCCTCTGCCGGCTCGGGCGGGTCCAGGTGGTGCTTGAGCCGCCGGGAGATGACGTCGTACATGGAGGCGGTGTCGTCGCGGGCTGCCTCGCCGCTGACGGCGTAGCGGCGGTACTCGCTCTTCTTGGGCAGGCCGTCCTCGAAGACCACCTGGGACCCGACCACGTTGGTGCCATGGGAATGGGAGATGTCAAAGCACTCGATCCGCAGCGGCGGCTCGGCGAGGTCGAGCGCCTCCCCCAGGTCCTCGAGCGCCTTGGTGCGGGCGGTGAGATCGCCGGTGCGCTTCAGACGGTGCAGCCGCAGCGCCTCGGTCGCGTTCTCGCCGACGGTGAGCAGCAGGTCCTTCTTCTCGCCGCGCTGCGGGACCCGCAGGTCAGTTCGCGGGCCCATCAGCTCGAGCACCTGCTCGCGGTTCCGGGGCAGGATCGGGACCAGCACCTCCTTGGGTGCCGGGCTCTCGGCGTACAGGGTGGTCAGCGCGCGCTCGATGAGGTCGGGCCCGGTGGATTCGTCGAGAATCTCCGCGGTCCAGCCGCGCTGGCCGCGGATCCTGCCGCCGCGCACATGGAAGACCTGCACGGAGGCTTCGAGCTCGTCCTGCGCGAGGCCCACGAGGTCCGCGTCGGTGGCGTCGGAGAGCACCACGGAGTTCTTCTCCATGACCTTGTTCAGCGCCTTGAGGTCGTCGCGCAGGCTCGCGGCGGTCTCATAGTCCATCGCCGCGGCGGCGCCCTTCATCTGCTGCTCGATGCGGCGGGTGTACTTCGAGGTGTTGCCGGCCATGAAGTCCGCGAACTGCTCGGCGAGGCGGCGGTGCTCGTCCTCGGAGATGTCTCCGACGCAGGGGGCGGCGCATTTGCCGATGAAGCCCAGCAGGCAGGGCCGCCCGGCGCGCTCGGCGCGGCGATACACCCCTGCGGTGCAGGACCGGATCGGGAAGACCCGCAGCATCAGGTCGAGGGTCTCGCGGATCGCGCCCACCTGCGGGTAGGGCCCGAAGGTGCGGTCACCCTTGGCGCGGGGCCGACGGGTGATGTGCACCCGGGGCACCTGCTCCCCCATCGTGATCACCAGGTACGGGTAGGACTTGTCGTCGCGGAACTTGACGTTGAAACGCGGGTCGAACTCCTTGATCCAGGTGTACTCGAGGGTGAGCGCCTCCACCTCGGTGCCCACCACGGTCCATTCGACGCTCGCGGCGGTGGTGACCATCCGCCGGGTGCGTTCGTGGAGGACCGCGAGATCCTGGAAGTAGTTGACCAGGCGCTGGCGGAGGTTCTTCGCCTTGCCCACATAGATGACCCGGCCGTGCTCGTCCCGGAAGCGGTACACCCCGGGCCGGGTCGGGATGGTCCCGGTGGCGGGACGGTAGGTCGCCGGATCTGCCACGGTGTGCTCAGCGCTCGGTGCTTCTCGGGGTGCGGCCTGCTCGTCCCGTGGCGAGCATCGGGGCGAGGAAGTGCCCGGTGTAGGAGCCCGGGGTCTCCGCCACCTGCTCGGGGGTGCCGGTGGCGACGATGCGGCCGCCGCCCGAACCGCCCTCGGGGCCGAGGTCGATGACGTGGTCGGCGGTCTTGATGACGTCGAGGTTGTGCTCGATGACGATCACCGAGTTGCCCTTGTCGACCAGGCCGTTCAGCACCTCGAGGAGCTTGCGGACGTCCTCGAAGTGCAGGCCCGTGGTGGGTTCGTCCAGCACGTAGATGGTGCGTCCGTTGGAGCGTTTGTGCAGCTCGGAGGAGAGCTTCACCCGCTGCGCCTCGCCGCCCGAGAGGGTGGTCGCGGACTGGCCGAGCTTGACGTAGCCCAGGCCCACGTCGACGAGGGTCTGCATCTGGCGGCGGATCGCGGGGACCGCGTCGAAGAACTCGAGCGACTCGGCGATGGACATGCCCAGCACCTCGGCGACGTTCTTGTCCTTGAACTTCACCTCGAGGGTCTCGCGGTTGTAGCGCTGGCCCTTGCAGACCTCGCACTGGACGTAGACGTCCGGCAGGAAGTTCATCTCGATCTTCAACGTGCCATCGCCGGAGCAGGCCTCGCAACGGCCTCCCTTGACGTTGAAGGAGAAGCGCCCGGCGGTGTACCCGCGGATCTTCGCCTCGTTGGTCTGGGCGAACAGGGTGCGCACCCGGTCCCAGACCCCGGTGTAGGTGGCGGGGTTCGAGCGCGGGGTGCGGCCGATCGGCGACTGGTCCACGTGCACGACCTTGTCGAGGTGCTCGAGGCCGGCGACCCGCTTGTGGCGGCCGGGGACGATCCGGGCGCGGTTCAGCTCCTTGGCGAGCACCGCGTAGAGGATGTCGTTGACCAGTGACGACTTTCCGGAGCCGGAGACGCCGGTGACGGCGGTGAGCACGCCGAGGGGGAAGGAGACGTCCTGCCCGACGAGGTTATTGGCGCGTGGGGCGACGACCTTGAGCATCCGCTCCTTGTCGATCTCTCGGCGGGACTCCGGCAGCGGGATCTCGAGCGCTCCGGAGAGGTACCGGCCGGTGAGGCTGGTCTCGTGCTGCTTGAGCCCTTCCACCAGGCCGGAGTAGACGACCTCGCCGCCGTGCTCGCCGGCCAGCGGGCCGATGTCCACCACCCAGTCCGCGGCGTTGAGGGTGTCCTCGTCATGCTCGACCACGATCAGGGTGTTGCCCAGATCGCGCAGCCGCTCGAGGGTGACGATGAGCCGCTCGTTGTCGCGCTGGTGCAGGCCGATCGACGGCTCGTCGAGCACATACAGCACGCCCACCAGGCCGGAACCGATCTGGGTGGCCAGGCGGATGCGCTGGGCCTCACCGCCGGAGAGGGTGCCGGCGGCACGGGCGAGGGAGAGATAGTCCAGGCCCACGTCGAGCAGGAAGCCGAGCCGGGAGCGGATCTCGCGCAGCACCTCGTCGGCGATCTGCGCCTCCCGCACCCCGAGCTCGAGGCTGTCATGGAAGGCGTGCGCCTCACGGATCGACATCTCGGTGACCTCGGCGATGGAGCGCCCGCCGACGGTCACGGCGAGCACCTCGGGTCGCAGCCGGGCACCCTTGCAGGCCGGGCACGGGACCTCGCGCATGAACTGCTCGTAGCGGTCCTTGGCCCAGTTCGACTCGGTGTCGGAGTGGCGCCGCTCGAGGAAGTGCATCACACCCTCGAAGCCGGTCGAATAGGTGCGCTCGCGGCCGAAGCGGTTGCGGTACTTCACGTGGACCTTGTGGTCCTTGCCGTGCAGCAGCGCTTCCTGCGCCCGCTCGGGCAGGGCACGCCAGGGGGTGTCCATCGAGAAGCTCAGCTCCTCGGCGAGGCCGGCCATCACCTCGAGGTGACGGTCGGTGGAGCCCATCGTCCAGGGCGCGATCGCGCCCTCGGCGAGGGTGAGGTCCTCATCCGGGATCACGAGCTCGGGGTCGACCTCGAGCCGCTGGCCGAGCCCGGTGCACTCGGGGCAGGCGCCGTAGGGCGCGTTGAACGAGAAGGTGCGCGGCTCGATGTCGTCGATCGCGAGCGGGTGGTCGTTGGGGCAGGCGCGCTTCTCGGAGAAGCGGCGGATCCGGTCCGGATCCTTCTCGTCCAGGTCCACGAAGTCGACGGACAGGATCCCCTCGGCGAGCCGCAGCGCGGTCTCGACGGAGTCGGTGAGGCGGCGGCGGGAGTCCGGCTTCGCGGCGAGGCGGTCCACCACCACCTCGATGGTGTGCTTGAACTTCTTGTCGAGGGTGATCTCCTCGTCGAGCCGGCGGTTCTCCCCGTCGATGCGGGCGCGGGCGAAACCCTGGGAGCGCAGCGAGCTGAGGAGGTCCACGTGCTCGCCCTTGCGGCCCTGGACCACGGGGGCCAGCAGCTGGAACCGGGTGCCGGGCTCCTCGCCGAGGAGGGTGTCCACGATCTGCTCCGCGGAGGAGGAGCTGACCTTCTCACCGCAGACGGGGCAGTGCTGCTCGCCGGTGCGGGAGAACAGCAGACGCAGGTAGTCGTAGATCTCGGTGATGGTGCCGACCGTCGAGCGGGGGTTGCGGTTGGTCGACTTCTGATCGATCGACACCGCAGGGGACAGCCCCTCGATGAGGTCGACGGACGGCTTGTCCATCTGACCCAGGAACTGCCGGGCATAAGCGGAGAGCGACTCCACGTAGCGGCGCTGTCCCTCGGCGAAGATGGTGTCGAAGGCCAGGGAGCTCTTGCCCGACCCGGACAGGCCGGAGAACACCACCAGCTTGTTGCGGGGGATGTCGATGTCGATGTTCTTGAGGTTGTGCTCGCGCGCACCACGGACGACCAGAGATTCAGTCACCGGACCATTCTAGAGGCGAACACCCACCTTCGAACAGTTGTTCGGAGGAGAGGTGGACGACATACTGGGCCCATGAGCGATCACGAGTACACCGGACACGTTGAACCCGGAGGCGAGCCGATGGTGCGCGACCTCCGCCACCTGCAGATCCGCAAGCTCTCCGTGGGCCCGATGAACAACAACGCCTACCTGCTGACCTGTCGGGCCTCGGGAGCTCAGCTGCTGATCGACGCCGCTGCGGATCCCGACGCGCTGCGCCGCATGGTCGCCGCCGGTGGGGAGCACAACGTGCTGGACCTCATCGTGACCACGCACAGCCATCACGACCATGTGGGGGCGCTCGCGGAGATGATGGGCGCCACCGGTGCCCGCACGGCCGCCGGGGAGGCGGATGCCAAGGAGATCACGGAACGGATCGACCTCCCCCTCGCCCACGGTGACGTGCTCCGATTCGGGCAGCAGCAGGTCGAGATCATCCACCTGCGGGGCCACACCCCGGGCTCGGTCGCGGTGCTGCTGCGCGCCGGGGATGAGGGCGATCACCTCTTCACCGGAGATTCTCTGTTCCCGGGCGGGGTGGGCAACACGGAGCAGGATCCGCAGCGCTTCGCGCAGCTCATGGACGACGTCGAGGAGCGGATCTTCGACCGACTCGGGGACGAGACGTGGGTGTACCCGGGCCACGGGGATGACACCACGCTCGGCGCCGAGCGCCCCTCGCTGCCGGCCTGGCGTGAGCGGGGCTGGTGACCCCTCCCTCGTCACCGGCGTCTGTGCCCTCTTCCCTGCCTGCCGTCCCGCCCACGTGGTGCGTCCTCGGTCGCGGCGCTGGCGGGCGCACACGGCTCGTGGCACTCGATGGGCAAGGCAGGCCGCTCGGGGTGGAGGAGGTGGCGGCCGACGGGCTGACTGCGCTGGTCACCCGGTACGAGGCGGAGCATGCCCCGCGCTGGGTCTGGAGCGACGCGGCAGCCTGGTATCCACGACTGCTCGCCGCTGGGGTGACCCTCGAGCGATGTCATGACCTGCGGCTGATCCACCGGATCCTCTGTCACTCGGAGCTCGTCCAATTCGCGCAGGCGCTGCGCGCTGCGACGGGCTGGGACACGCCGCTGGACCCCCACGAGCCGGTGAAGGCTCAGGGCGCCACCCTTTTCGAGCTCGATGTCGCCTCTCCGCGCTCCGGCGGCGTCCCCTCCGACGCGGAGGAGACGCTGGCCGAGTTCGTCCGTCAGCGCACCGCGATCGACACCGCGAGCGATCCGGCACGGCTGCGTCTCCTGATCGCCGCGGAGTCGGCCGGGGCGCTGATCGCCGCCGAGCTGCAGGCCGCTGGGATTCCCTGGGACGTGGCCCATCACGACCGGATCCTCACCGCCGCCCTCGGGCCACGCCCCTCCCCCGGCACGCCGCCAGCGCAGATGGTGCAGACCGGGGCCGAGGTGCGGGCCGCTCTCGGTGACCCGCTGGTGCCGCTGGACTCCCCGCCGAAGCTGCTGCGGGCCTTGCACCGGGCTGGGATCGATGTGCCCTCCACCTCGCAGTGGGAGCTGCAGCAGCATGAGCACCCGGCCATCGAGCCGCTGCTGCGGTACAAGAAGATGTCCCGCCTGCTCACCGCCAACGGCTGGACCTGGCTCGATGAATGGGTGCATGAGGGTCGATATCGCCCCGTCTATGTGCCCGGCGGGGTGGTCACCGGGCGCTGGGCCTCCAGCGGCGGTGGTGCCCTGCAGATCCCGCGCCAGCTGCGCCCGGCGCTCCGCGCCGATCCGGGCTGGCGTCTGGTGAGCGCGGATGTCGCCCAGCTGGAGCCGCGGGTGCTCGCCGCGATGTCCGGGGATCGGGCGATGATCGCTGCGGGGGCCGGCAAGGATCTTTACTCCGGGATCGTGGACGCCGGGATTGTCACCACGCGGCAGGAGGCGAAGATCGGCGTGCTCGGAGCGCTCTACGGGGGCACCACCGGGGACAGCGGAAGGGTGGTGCCGCGGCTGCGGCGGAACTTCCCTGACGCGATGGCGCTGGTCGACGGCGCGGCCGCGACCGGAGAGCGCGGCGGGACGGTCACCACCTGGCTGGGACGCTCCTCCCCCGCACCTGAGGAGGCCTGGTCGCAGGCGCAGCGCGCCGCGAACCAGGTCGATGCGGGGGTCGGTCAGCAGGAGGCGGCGCGGCGCTCCGCCCGGGACCGCGGCCGGTTCACCCGGAACTTCGTTGTCCAGGGCACCGCCGCAGAGTGGGCGTTGTCCTGGATGGCGGCGCTGCGGCTCCAGCTCGCGGCGCTCCCGGAGGTGGCGGAGTCCCAGGCGGCCGCGCCCTCCGGCCCGGTGTTCGCACGAAGGGCGCACCTGGCGTTCTTCCTGCACGACGAGGTGATCGTGCACGCCCCGGCCGAGCAGGCGGAGGCCGCCGCCGAAGCGATCCGGGAATCCGCGAATGCCGCCGGCAGGTTGCTGTTCCCCGGCAGTCCGATCGATTTCCCGCTGGACCTGACGATCAGCGAGCGTTCGGCGGAGAAGTGAGCTCGTGCTCAGTGCGCGTCGAGAGCTTCGAGGTAGTCGAGGCAGGTCTGCAGGATCGCGCGGATCCGACGCTCGAGGACCTCGGCCGGTTCCCGCCGCCCCCAGGGCGAGTCACCCTCGGTGTACTCGGTGAGCAGGGGCCGGATCATGGACATCTCCGTTGCGGTGATCTCGTAGTCGGTGCTGATCACCTGGAGCGTGTCGCGCAGATCTGAGCGCCCGGGCCCTGCGGTGGTGCGGAGCACGTCGATGGCGCCTTCAAGCCAGCCGAGATCGTCCTTGCCATCCTCGGTCACCGACTCCTCCATCTCGGTGGTGACGAGATCGAACAGCATCATGTGTGCGGCGAGATATCCGGGATCCGCATCCTCGTGGTCGTCGTGGGGAAGGCGCGCGGCGCGGCCGATGAGTCGCGCGGCACGTCCCTCGTCACCGTCGGCCAGCGCGAGCAGCGCTTTACGGAGCAGCTGCCTCGCGCCCTCGGCCGCAGCGATGCTGAAGGGCTGCAGGGTGCGCCCGGAGGTGCCCTCGGTGTTCCCGAAGCCGGTGTCGTCGAGGGCCAGAAGGTGCTGTTCGAGGTCGCCGATCTGTTCGCCGCGCATGGCGTCGAGCCTACGCGGGCCGGGCCCTATGCGCTCTCGTCAGAGCTCCGGTCGGATCGTCAGCTGGCGTTCTCGTCCTCCGGGCTCGAGGGCACGCGGTCCCCGAGCGCATTCACTCCCAGCATCAGTGCCCCGGAGGCGAGCCCCATCATCACGCGGGGAGCGGGCACACCCCGTCGGCGCAGCAGGTTCTCGATCCCGCGGTCCAGGCAGATGCTCGCTGCCCCGGCTCCGGCCACCACGCCGCCGAAGGCCAGGGACAGGGCGCACTGGGAGACGGTCGACATGCTCGACCCGCGAGACGGCTCGTCAGTGATCCTGTCCGCACGTCGGGCCACGGATGAGCGGGATGCATAGTGCTGGAACGCGAGCAGCATGATGGCCGATGTGGCGGCGGCGGGGACCACGATGTAGCCGGTCTGCACCGGGCGTGGCAAGCGGTGCAGCGGGATCATTCCGACGCCGATCGTCACGGCGGTGCTGACGGCGTGGGTCAGGATCCGAGAACCTGGGGGCTTGGACATGGGCATTCTCCTCGATCACGTGAAGGTGGCGCGACGTGCTCGGTGCGGGAGGGCAGGCCGCGCCGTCGACTCGCGCCGTCGACGTGGTCACGACGCTACCGGCGGACACCGCCTTCCGCCGCCGACGATCGTCGGCGCGGTGGATGACCTTCGACGGGTCAGGCGCAGGCGCACCATCCATGCGAGACGATGGGTGCATGCGTCTGTGGTCACTGCACCCCCGCCACCTCGATCGCCAGGGCCTCACCGGCTGCTGGCGGGAATCGTTGCTGGCCCAAGCGGTGCTCGCTGGACGGACACGGGGCTACCGCGCGCACCCGCAGCTGGAGCGGTTCCGGGCGCATTCCGAGCCGGTCGCCGCCGTCGGCGCCTATCTCGCAGCCGTCGCGCAGGAAGCGACCGAGCGGGGCTACCGCTTCGATCTCACGCGCATCGATCTCCCGCCGGGAGCGGGCGTGCAACCAGCTCCTATTCCGGTGACGGACGGCCAGCTCGCGCTCGAGTGGACGCATCTGCTCGCGAAGCTCGAGCGCCGAAGCCCTGTGTTGTGGGAGCAGGAACGTCAGCTCCATCAGCCCGAGGTGCATCCGCTGTTCGAGGTCATTCCAGGACTTGTCGAGTCATGGGAGCGTGAGCCCGAACGTCGCGAGCGTTGACTGCGGGGTCGCTCGAGGCACCTCGGCTGTACATCAGAAGCACACTTCGGATCTGGTGAGATCTGCCGTGCCGCAACCAGACGAGAGCCCCTCCTCTGCGCACTTCGGAAGCATCCTTCCGATAGGACGCTCAGTGTGGGATAGCGGCACCCATCAGCCACCGTTTCGGAAGGATCTCTCCGGTATGGCACGCACCGCGTCTCTCAGGAGCGCTGCACCGCCCGCAGCTCCTTCTTGAGCTCCTGCACCTCATCCCGCAGCCGGCCCGCGACCTCGAACTGGAGGTTCTCCGCCGCCTGGTGCATCTGGGCGGTCATCTCATCGATCATGCCGGTCAGCGCGCCCACCGGATCATCGCCGAGGTCCACGCTGCGTCCCTTGACCGCGTCGACGGCGTTGGCCCGGGCGCGATCCCGGGCCACTCGCTCCTTGCCGGAGCGGTAGTCGGTGGACATCAGGGTGTCGGTGTCGATGTCCTCGCGGGCGAGCATGTCCGTGACATCCGCGATGCGCTTGCGCAGCGGGGTGGGGTCGATGCCGTGCTCGAGGTTGTAGGCGACCTGCTTCTCGCGGCGCCGGTTGGTCTCTTCGATCGCGGACTCCATCGAGTCGGTGATCCGGTCCGCGTACATATGCACCTGGCCGGAGACGTTGCGGGCGGCGCGGCCGATCGTCTGGATGAGTGAGGTGCGGGAGCGCAGGAAGCCCTCCTTGTCCGCGTCGAGGATCGCGACCAGCGACACCTCGGGCAGGTCCAGGCCCTCGCGCAGCAGGTTGATGCCCACCAGCACGTCGTACTCCCCCAGCCGCAGGGAGCGCAGCAGCTCGATCCGGCGCAGGGTGTCGACGTCCGAGTGCAGGTACTGCACCCGCACGCCGTTCTCCAGCAAGAAGTCGGTGAGATCCTCCGCCATGCGCTTGGTGAGCGTGGTGACCAGCACCCGCTCATCGCGCTGGACCCGCTTCTCGATCTCCTCGCGCAGGTCGTCGATCTGGCCCTTGACGGGCTTGACGATCACCTCCGGGTCGACCAGGCCCGTCGGCCGGATGATCTGCTCGACCACGCCGTCGGACTTCCCGAGCTCATAGGCGGCGGGAGTGGCGGAGAGGTAGACCGTCTGACCGGTGCGCTTGGTGAACTCGGAGAAGGTGAGCGGCCGGTTATCGAGCGCCGAGGGCAGGCGGAAGCCGAAGTCGACCAGGGTGCGCTTGCGGGAGCGGTCCCCCTCGTACATCGCGCCGATCTGCGGGACGGTCACATGGGACTCGTCGATCACCAGCAGGAAGTCCTCGGGGAAGTAGTCCATGAGGGTGTTCGGGGCCGTGCCGGGCGCACGGCCGTCGAGGTGGCGGGAGTAGTTCTCCACCCCGTTGGTGGAGCCCATCTGGCGCAGCATCTCGAGGTCGTGGGTGGTGCGCATGCGCAGCCGCTGCGCCTCGAGCAGCTTGTTCTGATGCTCGAGCTCCTCGAGCCGTTCGGCGAGCTCGATCTCGATGGTGCCGATCGCACGGGAGAGCCGTTCAGGTCCGGCGACGTAGTGGGAGGCGGGGAAGATGTGGATGTGGTCCTCCTGGCGGATCACCTCTCCCGTCATCGGATGCAGGGTATAGATCGCGTCGATCTCGTCCCCGAAGAACTCGATGCGGATCGCGAGCTCCTCGTACATCGGAATGATCTCCACGGTGTCGCCGCGCACCCGGAAGGTCCCGCGCTCGAAGGCGATGTCGTTGCGGTCGTACTGCATGTCCACGAAGCGGGTCAGCAGCTCGTCCCGGTCCAGCTCCTGACCGACCTTCAGCTGCACCATCCGGTCCACATACTCCTGCGGGGTGCCCAGGCCGTAGATGCAGGAGACGGAGGAGACCACGACCACGTCGCGCCGGGTGAGCAGGGAGTTGGTGGCGCTGTGGCGCAGCCGCTCCACCTCGGCGTTGATCGAGGAGTCCTTCTCGATGTAGGTGTCCGACTGGGGGACGTACGCCTCGGGCTGGTAGTAGTCGTAGTACGAGACGAAGTACTCCACCGCGTTGTGCGGGAGCAGCTCACGGAACTCGCTCGCGAGCTGGGCGGCGAGGGTCTTGTTGTGCGCCATGATCAGGGTGGGCCGCTGCACCTGCTCGATCAGCCAGGCCGTGGTCGCGGACTTGCCGGTGCCGGTCGCGCCCAGCAGCACCACATCCTGCTCGCCATCGTTGATGCGGCGGGTGAGGTCGGCGATCGCGGTCGGCTGATCACCCGAGGGCGTGTACTCGGAGACGACTTCGAAGGGATGCTCGGAGCGGACCAGATCGGTGACGGGACGCATCCCCCGAGCCTACGACTCAGGGCCGACGGACGACATGCCCGCCCGGCGGCGTCAGCGCAGGGCGGAATCCTCGAGCTCGGCGAGGACCGTCTGCAGGGCGTGCAGGGCGCGGACCGAGAGGGTCTCCCGCTCCGCGGTGTTCAGCACCAGACGATCGGCGCGACGGATCCGTTCGAGGTCGGTGACCTGCGCGGTCATGATCGCCTCGACATAGGCGCGATCCTTCCCGCGGTCACGCATCACCCGGGAGATGCGGTCCTCGCGCCGGGCGAGCACCACGACGACCGAGCGGTAGTCCGCGTCGTGGTGCATCTCGAGCAGAAGAGGGCTGTCGTGGATGACGAGCCGCTCCCCCGCCCGGGCCGCCTCCTGCTCCTCCCGGGCCACCGCCTCATCGACCCGGGATAGCACGATGTGCTCGAGATCTACCCGGGCGGCGGCGTCGGCGAACACCAGGCGCGCCATCGCCGCCCGGTCGATCGTGCCGCTCTCGGTGCGGAGCTCCTCGCCGAAACGGGCGATCGCCTCCTCCACGCCGTCGCCGGGCACGTCCAGCACGGCGCGGGAGTGGGCATCGAGGTCGATCACCCGGTGGCCGGCCTCGCCCCAGATCGCGGCGACAGTCGACTTGCCGGAGCCGATGCCGCCGGTGAGCCCCAGGCGCAGCGGGGTGGTGAGCGTGGTCATGACCAGATCGTACGGTCCGCCGCTCCTGCCCGGCGCGTACTACCGTCGAACCTGTGGACCCTCTCGAGCTGCTCGTGACCAACGACTTCCTGCGCATCCTGGATCTGGTGGGGGTCTTCGTGATGGGCGTTGCCGCCGGGGCGCTGGCCTCCCGGCTGAACTTCGATGCGGTGGGCTTCGCGATCATCGGAATTGCCGCCGGGCTCGGCGGCGGCATCGTGCGCGACCTGATCCTCGATCTCGGCGTCCCGGCCGCCTTCTCGGGCCCCTGGTATCTGACCTGCGCCCTGGCAGGCGCGGGCTTCTCCTTCTTCATCTCCACCGACGGACCCTGGTGGCGGCGCACAGTGACGGTGCTGGACATCGCCGCGATGGGGCTGTGGGCGGCGACCGGCACCGCGAAGTCGCTCGCCTACGGTCTGGACGTGCTGCCCGCGATCCTGCTGGGCGTCACGAGCGCCGTGGGCGGCGGGGTGATCCGCGACGTGCTGGTGGGACGGATCCCGGCGATCTTCGGCGGCGGTCCGCTGTATGCCACTGGAGCCCTGGTCACCGCGGTGCTGACCTGGGGCGTCTTCGCGCTCGGCCTGCCCTCGGGGACGGTGCTGGTGGCGGTGACGATCGGGTCCCTGCTCGCCGGGGTCGCCGCCTGGCGCCGCTGGACGCTGCCCGGCCACAGCGAATGGCAGGTGACGATGTCCGCGTCCCAGCTCAAGCAGCTGGTGCGTCGAACGCGCAAGAGCGAGCGGGAGCGTGTCGCGCACGAGACCGGGACGATCCCGGTGGTCGATGCAGGCACCGATGATCTGGCCGAGGACTCCTTCGCGGACGACCTCGACGCCGGCGGCTACGAGGACCGCATCTTCCCCCACGCCGACGTCGAGGAGCTGCCGGGGACGACCGAGCACGAGCGCCGCGCACGCGACGACGACGGCCCCGAGGGCCCGGAACGACTCTGAGGAGCTCTGCTCAGGGACGCAGCAGCTCGAGCATCCGGGAGACATCCTCCGCGGCGAGCTGCCCGGGGGCCGAGCCGGCGCCGACGGTCGCGAACGTCGCGGCGCTGCCGAAGGTCTCGGCCGCGACGCGGCTGCTCGCACCCAGCGGTCCCATGCTGATCGCGATGTGCGGGCCCGAGAGGTCCTCGGCAACGGTGAGGCTCGCCGAGAGCAGAGTGAGGACGTCCCGCGGGCTGCGCGGGGTGACGGCGATCTTCGGGACGTCGGCCCCGAGCCGGCGCTGGGAGCGCAGGATCTCCACCAGCGTCTCCTCCGACGGGGTCGAGTCCATGTCGTGGAACGAGCCGACGACCACGGTGCCGTGACGGTGCGCGGCGGAGATCACCCGGGAGACGGTCCCCGGATCGCGTGAGGTCTCGATGTCCACCAGGTCGACCGCGGCCTGGGTGCCCGCGCGGCGGCCGCCGATCAGGCTCTCGAGCAGGATTCCCAGGTCACGGTCCGAAAGTGCCCTGGCTCCGCCCTCAGCTGCGGTGCGGAAGGTGACCAGCAGCGCCTTGTCCGGCCCCAGCTGTCCCCGCAGGCGGGGCAGAGCGGCCAGCACCGCATCGCGATGGTCCGAGACGTCCTCGAGGTCCGGCCGGAAGCGGTCCAGGCGCCATTCCACGATCCGGGCCCGGGTGCCCACGGCAGCCGCGGCCTGTTCCAGCAGCGTCTCCTCGTCGGGCTCGACCAGGGGCACGATGATCTCCGGCCGTGCGCGGCCCAGCTCGATGCCGCGCACCGTGGCGGTGCGGCGACGCACGTCGGTCCCCGGCGCGGTGACGCTGTCGGGGCTGGAGCTCTCACTCTCGGGCGTGGTCTCGTGGTTCATCTCGGTCCTCACTCCTCGGTGATGGCGGCGTAGGCGGACAGCAGCAGGGCCGGGTCGGGTCCCTCGATCCGGGAGACCACCCCGATCCGGTCGAGCACCACGAAGCGCAGCAGCCCGGCACGGGTCTTCTTGTCCCGCTTCATGGCGTCCTCGAGCTTCGGCCACTGGCGGTCGCGATAGGTGGTGGGCAACCCCAGCGAGGTGAGGATCGTGCGGTGACGATCCACATCGGCTTCGGACAGCTTCCCGGCGAGGTGGGAGAGCTCGGCCACGAACATCATCCCCACGCTCACCGCGGCTCCATGGCGCCACAGGTAGCGCTCATTGCGCTCGATCGCATGGGCGAGCGTATGCCCGTAGTTGAGGATCTCGCGTTCACCGGACTCCCGCAGATCCGCGGAGACGACTCGCGCCTTGACCCGGATGGCACGCTCGATCACCTCGCGGAACGCATCGCTGGACACATCGAGGACCGCCGCCGGATCTGCCTCGACGATCTCCAGGATCCGCTCGTCCGCGATGAATCCGGCCTTCACCGTCTCCGCGAGGCCGGCCGCGACGTCGTTGGCTGCGAGAGCGGCGAGCACATCGAGGTCGGCGAGCACTGCGATCGGCGGGTGGAAGGCACCGACCAGGTTCTTGCCCTCGGAGGTGTTGATGCCGGTCTTGCCTCCCACGGCGGCATCCACCATCGCGGACACCGTGGTGGGGACCTGGAGCACGTCGATGCCCCGCAGCCAGGTCGCGGCGACGAAGCCCGCCAGATCGGTGGCGGCGCCTCCGCCCAGGCCGATCACCAGGTCTCCCCGGCCGATCTCCGCCTGTCCGCACACGCCCCAGAGGAACCCGGCGACCTGCGCCGTCTTGGCCTCCTCAGCATCGGGAACCTCGGCGGCGAAGGCCTTTCGTCCGGTCTCGGCGACGATCGATCGGACCTGCTCCGCCACCTCGCGCAGGCTCGGCTGGTGGATGATCACGACCCTGCGCGCACGCTCGGGCAGCACAGCGGGCAGCTCGGCCAGCAGGCCGCGGCCGACGTGCACGTCATAGCCGCCGGTCGGGGTGGTCACCGGGATGACGGTGGTGCTCATGCGGTCTCCTTCTCAGGGTCGGTCGGCAGGGGAAGCTGCAGGGTGCGGATGATCGTGCGGGCCACGCGCGCAGGGCTGCCGTGACCGGAATCGATGCGGTGCGCCGCCACATCGCGATAGTTGCCGCCGCGCTCCTCAGCGAGCTCTCGCCAGCGCACCATGGGGTCTTTGCCCGCGAGCATCGGTCGGCCCGCGCCGTAGGAGAGGCGCCGGGCCGCGATGTGCTCCTCGACCTCGAGCAGCACGACCGGCCGGCCCCGCAGCAGCTCAGCAGAGGCCGGATGCACGGGGGCGCCGCCGCCCAGGGAGAGCACCCCGTCGCATTCGGTGAGCGCGCGGGCGAGGGTCCGGGACTCGAGCTCGCGGAAGGCGGGCTCGCCCTCCTCCGCGAAGAGTGTGGGGATGCTGCGGCCCGCGGCCTCGACGATCAGCGCGTCCAGATCGGCGAAGTCGACACCCAGCCGGGAGGCGAGAGCGCGACCCACGCTGGTCTTGCCCGCTGCCATCGGACCGATGAGGATGACGAGCGGGCCCGTCACGAGGCGGGGCCCGGTCGGCGGTCAGTCAGTGCCGACTGCAGAGCGTTCGTCCCCTCCAGGTGGGCGCGGATCTCGGCGACGGAGTCACCACCGGTCTTCTCGAGCAGCGCGTCCGCCAGGGCGAGCGCCACCATCGCCTCGGCGATCACTGCGGCGGGCGCCACCGCGCAGGTGTCGGAGCGCTGATGGTTCGCGGTGGTCTGCTCGCCGGTGGAGACGTCGACCGTGCGCAGTGCACGGGGAACGGTGGAGATCGGCTTCAGAGCGCCGCGCACGCGGATCACCTGGCCGTTGCTCATGCCACCCTCGAGACCGCCGGCGCGGTTGGTCACGCGGGGGAACGTCCTCGATGCGCCGGAGTCGGAATCGCCGGTGGCGAGGATCTCGTCATGCGCCTCGGAGCCGCGCCGACCGGCGGTGGCGAACCCGTCACCGATCTCCACGCCCTTCATCGCCTGGATGGACATCATCGCCTGGGCCAGCCGGCCGTCGAGGCGGCGATCCCACTGCGTGTGGGAGCCGAGGCCGACGGGCACTCCGTAGGCCAGCACCTCGACCACGCCGCCGAGGGTGTCACCGTCGGCCTTGGCCGCGTCGACCTCCGCGATCATCGCCGCGGACGAACCGCGATCGAAGCAGCGCAGCGGATCGGCGTCCAGAGCAGCGAGATCGTCCGGGGTGGGCAGCGGCGCCTCATCGGGGACTCGCACGCTCCCCACCTGCAGGGTGTGGGACACCAGCCGGATCCCGGCAGCCTGTTCGAGCAGCGCGGCGGCGACGCGACCCGCCACCACTCGGGCAGCGGTCTCGCGTGCGCTGGCACGTTCGAGGATCGGGCGGGCCTCATCGAAGCCGTACTTCAGCATCCCGGAGAGATCGGCGTGCCCGGGGCGCGGCCGCGAGAGCGGACGGTTGCGCGCGATCTCGCGCTCGTCCCCGGTGCCGGCATCGACCAGGAGGTCCTCACGGGCCACCGGGTCGGCGCTCATGACCTTCTCCCACTTCGGCCACTCCGAGTTCGCGACCTCGATCGCGAGCGGGGAGCCGAGGGTCAGTCCGTGACGCAGCCCGCCGTGGATGGTGAGCACATCCTGTTCGAACTTCTGGCGGCTGCCACGGCCGTGTCCGAGCCGACGACGCGCGAGCGCGTCCTTCAGGTCGTCACTGGTCAGCTCGATACCGGCGGGGACGCCGTCGAGCAGGGAGATCAGGGAGGGGCCGTGGGATTCCCCGGCGGTGAACCAGCGCAACATGGCGTTCATTCTGTCATGACGCGCTGGCACGAAGGGTCCATGTCCGTGCGGTGGGAGCGCAGGCGAGGAATGACCCGCGACGCACCGGCCCCGGCCGCTCTCTGCTCACATCGGCCCTGGCCCATCCCGTCCGTGCCGCTGCGGTGCGTTCAGTCCTCGCCCAGCTCCACGGACTCCATCGGGGTGAGCCTTCCGACCAGTGGAACCACGTCCGCGATGCCGTCGAGCACCGCAGTGGGCCGGTACGGATACCGGATGATCTCGTCCGCCTGCGTCGATCCCGAGAGCACCAGCAACGAGCGCATCCCGGCCTCGAGACCGGACTTCACATCCGTGTCCATCCGGTCCCCGATCATGATCGAGGTCTCCGAATGGGCGCCGATCCGGTTCAGAGCGGTGCGCATCATCAGCGGGTTGGGCTTGCCGACGTAGTACGGCTGGATCCCGGTGGCGGCGGTGATCATCGCCGCGACCGAGCCGGTGGCCGGCAGCGGCCCCTCAGCGCTGGGTCCGGTGACGTCCGGATTGGTGGCGATGAACTTCGCCCCTCGCGCGATCAGGCGGATCGCGCGGGTGATCGCCTCGAAGGAGTAGGTGCGGGTCTCCCCCAGCACCACGAAGTCGACATCGGAGTCGGCGAGGATGAACCCCTCCTCGTGCATGGCGCTGGTCAGGCCCGCTTCGCCGATCACATAGGCGGCCGCGCCCGGCTGCTGCTCCGCGAGGAAGCGAGCGGTGGCCAGGGCGCTGGTCCAGATCGCGGCTTCAGGGATGTCGATGCCGCTGCGAGAGAGCCGCGCCCGCAGATCCCGCGGGGTGAAGATCGAGTTGTTGGTCAGCACCAGGAACGGGCGGCCGTACTGCTGCAGCGCAGCGATGAAGTCAGCTGCCCCGGGCAGTGCGGCATCCTCGTGGACGAGCACGCCGTCCATGTCGGTGAGCCAGGAGTGGATCGGGTGGTCATCGAGCGCGGTGGTCATGGCACCAGTCTGCCGTACCACCGCCACTGGGCGCGACGTGGCCCGAGACGCGACGACGGGCGCCACCCGAAGGTGACGCCCGTCGTCGATGTCGATCGCTGATCAGCCGATCAGCAACGGATCAGTTGCCGGTGAGCTTGGCGCGCAGGGCGGCCAGGGCCTCGTCGGAGGCGAGGGTGCCCTCGTCCGAGGAGCTCGACTGGTAGGAGGACTGCGACGCGGGGGCCGCGGACTCCGTGGAGGAGGAGGAGGACGAGGTGGAGGCGGCCGCCGGAGCGTTCGCGGACTCCTCGTCAGCCTTGATTGCCTCGACGACCTGCGCCTTGTGAGCGGTCCAGCGCTCGTAGGCGGCCGCGTACTGGCCTTCCCACACCTCGCGCTGGGCGTCGTAGCCCTCGAGCCACTCGTTGGTCTCCGGGTCGAAGCCCTCGGGGTACTTGTACTCGCCGTTGGCGTCGTACTCCGCAGCCATGCCGTAGAGCGCCGGATCGAAGGTCGAGTCGTCGCCCTCGGGGTCGACGCCCTCGTTCGCCTGCTTGAGCGACAGCGAGATGCGGCGACGCTCGAGGTCGATGTCGATGACCTTGACGAAGACGTCCTGGTCGACGGTGACGACCTGCTCGGGCAGATCCACGTGGCGCTGAGCCAGCTCGGAGATGTGCACGAGGCCCTCGATGCCGTCCTCGACGCGCACGAACGCACCGAAGGGAACCAGCTTGGTGACCTTGCCCGGGACGACCTCGCCGATGGCGTGGGTGCGGGCGAAGAGCTGCCACGGGTCCTCCTGGGTCGCCTTCAGCGACAGGGAGACGCGCTCGCGGTCCATGTCCACGTCGAGCACCTCGACGGAGACCTTCTGGCCGACCTCGACAACCTCGGAGGGGTGGTCGATGTGCTTCCAGGACAGCTCGGAGACGTGCACCAGGCCGTCGACGCCACCGAGATCGACGAAGGCGCCGAAGTTGACGATGGAGGACACAGCGCCCTCGCGGACCTGGCCCTTCTGGAGGGTCTGGAGGAAGTCCGAGCGGACCGCGGACTGGGTCTCCTCGAGGTAGGCACGGCGTGACAGGACCACGTTGTTGCGGTTCTTGTCGAGCTCGATGATCTTCGCCTCGATCTCCTGGCCGACGTAGGGCTGCAGGTCGCGGACGCGACGCATCTCGACGAGGGAGGCGGGGAGGAAGCCGCGCAGGCCGATGTCGACGATGAGGCCGCCCTTGACGACCTCGATGACGCGGCCGGTGACGACGCCCTCGTCTTCCTTGATCTGCTCGATCGTGCCCCAGGCGCGCTCGTACTGGGCGCGCTTCTTGGACAGGATCAGACGGCCTTCCTTGTCCTCCTTCTGGAGAACCAGGGCCTCGATCTCGTCTCCGACCTCGACGACCTCACCGGGGTCGACGTCGTGCTTGATGGACAGCTCGCGCGAGGGGATGACGCCCTCGGTCTTGTAGCCGATGTCCAGGAGGACCTCGTCGTGATCGACCTTCACCACAGTGCCTTCGACGATGTCGCCATCGTTGAAGTACTTGATGGTCGCATCGATGGCTGCCATGAGTTCGTCGGCGCCGCCGATGTCGTTGATGGCGATCTGGGGGGTCGTGGTGTCGGTCATGTAGGTAAGGACTCCGTCGGGACAGGAAATGAGTAGGGTCGATGGACGTGCAAGCCCTCCGGAGAGGACCTGTCGGTGCCCGTGCCGTGCTCGACGTGGTGAACACGACGGTGACGGCTCGGCCACAGACCTTCGAAAGCCTAACAGCCCGGACGATGAACCGCGAGGGCAGGACGGTCCGGAACGCGAGTGGCGGATGTGAGTTCCGTCCTGCTCCTCTCCCCGCTTCTCCCGCCGCGCCTCTCGCCGCTGCTTTCGCAGTTGCCGGTCAGGTCCTGATTCCTCAGTGTGCTGCCTCGCGCCAGGTGCGGCCGATGCCGATCCCGACCTCGAGCGGCACCGACAGCTCATACGCCGAGTCCATGCCGTCCTCGACGATCTCCCGGACCCTGTCGAGCTCGCCGGGAGCGACCTCGACCACCAGCTCGTCATGGACCTGGAGCAGCATCCGGGAGGAGAGCTCGGCCTCACGCATCCGGCGCTCGACGGCGAGCATGGCGAGCTTGATGATGTCTGCGGCGCTGCCCTGGATCGGCGAGTTCAGGGCCACGCGCTCGGCGTTCTCGCGACGCTGGCGATTGTCCGAGGTGAGGTCGGGGAGATAGCGGCGGCGTCCGAGGATGGTCTCGGTGTAGCCGGTGGTCCGAGCCGTCTCGACACTCTGCTGGAGGTAATCGCGCACACCGCCGAACCGTTCGAAGTATCCGTCGCGCAGAGCCGTCGCCTCTGCGCGGGAGACCCGCAGCTGGCGGGACAGGCCGAAGGCGGAGAGCCCGTAGGCCAAGCCGTAGCTGACGGCCTTCGTCTTCGAGCGCATCGCCGGATCCACCGCATCGGGACTCACCCCGAACACCCGTGAGGCGACGAAGTTGTGCAGGTCCTCCCCGGAGTTGAACGCCTCGATCAGGCCCTCGTCCTCGGAGAGGTGCGCCATGATGCGCATCTCGATCTGTGAATAGTCCGCGGTCAGCAGGGTCTCGAAGCCGTCCCCGGCGACGAAGACGTCGCGGATCCGCTGCCCTTCGGAGGTGCGCACCGGGATGTTCTGCAGATTCGGCTCGGTGGAGGCGAGACGCCCGGTCGCCGCAGCGGTCTGCTGGAAGGTGGTGTGCACCCGGGAGCTGCTGTCCACCGCCTTGTCCAGGCCCACCAGGTAGCCGGTCAGCTTGCTCATCTCGCGGAAGCGCAGCAGCCAGGAGAGGAAGCGATGCCCTGCGGAGTCCGGATCCAGGGTCTCGGAGAGATCGGTCAGAGATTCAGCATCGGTCGAGTGACCCGAGGAGATCTTCCGCGTGGTGGGCAGGGAGAGCGTCTCGAACAGCACCACCTGCAGCTGCTTGGGAGAGGCGAGGTTGACCTCCTCCCCCACGATCTCGCCGGCTTCGCGCTTGGCCTGGGCGACGAAGCCCTCGAACTCCTGGCGCAAGGTGGCCACCGCCGGGCCGTCGAGAGCGATCCCACGCTCATGCATGGTCTCCAGCACCGCCTGCAGGGGGCGCTCGAGCTCATCGAGGATGCGCAGCGCCCAGGGTTCCTGCGCCAGGTTCTCCCCGAGCACCTCAGCCGCCGGGTGGAGCGCGGCAGCGGCTCCCGCGAGGCGGGCCGCCGCGCGGGCGACGTGCTCGGCGCGGACCTCCGGGGCCTCCTTGGCGAGAGTCGAGGGGGCGGGCTTGCGCGGACGCGGCTCGAAGCTCACGCCTGCGAACTCGGTGCCGAGCGCTTCCGCGTCATAGGTGCGGGCGCCGGGACGCAGCACGAAGGATGCCAGGGAGAGATCGTGCAGCTGTGCCTGGGGACGGTAGCCGCGCTCACCCAGCCACGAGCGGACCGCAGGAGCGTCGGCGACCAGGATCTCCGTGGCGCGATCAAGGGCGGAGGCGAGCAGGGAGGAGGCCTCCGAGTCCAACCGCTCCAGCTGCACAGCGCCGCGCGCATCCGGTGTGGCCAGGCCCAGCAACGCGCCGCCGCGGACGTCTTCGACCACATCGAGGGCGAGGATGTCGCCGCCGGTGTCCAGCAGCTCCTGCAGCCCCGCGACGTCCTCGATCATGAGGACCTCCGAGACCTGCTGCTCCTCCTCTGCCGCTGCGACCGAGACCGACTCTCCGAGCAACGAGGCGGGCAGGTCACGGCGGATGGTGTCACCGAAGGCGAGGTCGTCGAACACCTCGAGCACGCGGGCGCGGTCCCCGCCTCCGAGGGCGTAGTACGCGGGGTCCTCGGGCAGATCCAGGGTGGTGAAGGCGGCGTTCATCAAGCGGTTCCGCTCGACAGCCTCCAGATGGTCGCGCAGAGACTGGCCGGCCTTGCCCTTGATCTCACCGGCATGGGCGATCACCCCGGGCAGGTCGCCGTACTGGAGGATCCACTTCGCGGCGGTCTTCGGTCCGACGCCCGGGACGCCGGGGAGATTGTCCGCCGCCTCCCCCACCAGCGCCGCGAGATCCGGGTAGCGCTCCGGGGGAATGCCGTACCTCTCCACCACGCCCGCCGGGGTCATCCGACGCATCTCGGTGACGCCCTTGATCGGCTGGAGCAGCGTGACCTTCTCGCCGACCAGCTGGATCGCATCGCGGTCGCTCGTGACGATCAGGGCTTCGTCGCCCGCCGCCTCGGCGCGCGTGGCGAGGGTGGCGATGATGTCGTCCGCCTCATAGTCCTCGTAGGTGAGCCAGCGCACTCCCAATGCGTCCAGGACCTGCTGGATCAGAGCGATCTGACCATGGAAGGCGGCGGGGGTCTCGTCCCGACCGCCCTTGTACTGGTCATAGATGCGGTCGCGGAAAGTGCCGCCGGGCAGATCGAACGCCACCGCCAGGTGCGTCGGCCGCTCGGAGGCGACCACGTTGATGATCATGCGGGTGAACCCGTACACGGCATTGGTGGCCTGGCCTCGGCCGTCGCTGAAGCCCTCCGCCGGCAGGGCGAAGAAGGCGCGGAACGCCATGGCATGCCCGTCGATGAGGAGGATGCGCTGGTCGTCGGTGTCACTCGCATTCATGGGGAGCAGTCTCCCATGTCGTGCCGACACCCGCTCCCCCGCCGGGCTGTGGCACGCTCTTTCCATGACCGACAGCAACCGCCCTGATCACACCGCCGCGCCACCACTCAGCCCAGAGCTGCGGGCGCACTTCGCCCCGCTCCTGCGCGGCACGCTGGTGGAGCGGTGCGGGATGGAGCTGCTGACGCTGGATGCCTCGGGCGGGACGATCAGCATGCCGGTGACGGGCAACCTGCAGCCGGCCGGGCTGCTGCACGGCGGTGCGACGATCGCACTGGCGGAGACCATCGCGTCCTTCTCGGCGATCCTGCGGGCCCGTGAGGTCCACGGCGAGGGGGCGCAGGCGGTGGGGACCTCCGTCTCCGCTCTGCACCATCGCTCGGCGAAGCAGGGCAACGTGATGGGAACCTGCCGGGCCCTCCACCTCGGGCGCCAGGTGGCCAGCTATCTGGTGGAGGTGCACGACGAGCAGGGCACGCTGCTGAGCACGATCACCGTCTCCACCCAGCTGCTCGCACCACGCTGACGCCTCCCACCGATCTGACCGGCCGGCATGCGACGCGTCACGCTCCCGCCCGTCCTACTCGGGCGCCTCGAAGTTCTTCGCTGTGCCGGGCTCCAGCACATTGGCCTCTGACCAAGTGTACTCACGGAGCTCTCCGAGCCGGGCGTCGAACTCAGGCCCCAGCTCGAACTTCCCCATCCTCCCGGAGTACGCGACCGTCGCAGTCTCCTCCGCCTCCAGGCCCGTCCTCATCACCTGCCGGCACATGCCGTAGTCGGTGCAGGCCTCCGAGCCGGTCAAGATCGCCGGGATCGCCCCCGCGAGCGCGGTCCCCTCGACCGAGAGCGCATGCTGAGCTGCCAGGCAGGCCATCGTGAACGCGTCGTATCCCTGCTGCGAATAGGCGTATCCGGTGCGCAGGAAGTCGGCATTGAGGTTGAGCATCATATTCTGGTGCTCCTTCGTGATCTCTGCGCCGGGTTCATAGCTGGTCGCCGAGGTGAGGCATTCGGGCACGAGGTCCTCCGCCACCTGCTCCCGCGAGAAGTCGACCGTCGCCGCCGGCGCGAGGCGCTTGGGGAACTCGACCTTGGGGCGCTGGCCGGGATCTAGGGTCGCCGAGTAGAGCGCCGACAGGAAGGGCGCCGCCTCTGCACCGCCGTTGAAGTTCAGCAGAGCTGGCGGAGCGTCCATCACCGCCTTCACCCGGGCCGCGATGTCACCGAAGTTCCCGACCTCGTAGAACTGCTGGGAGACCACGCTCCCGTTGCGTGGGACGAGTTCCTGCTCGAGCTCGTAGAGCAGGCTCCGGCCCTGCAGGGTGTCCTCCGAGAGATAGGCGATCGTCCCCTGCGGCCCGGCCTTCTCCGCCGTGCTGCCCAGCGCGATATCCGCATACTGCAGCGCCATCGTGAGGTCCGAGGGAGAGAGCCGCACCAGCAGGTTCGCCGTCTGCACCTCGGGCTGGCGCAGATCGCGTCCGGAGGTGAACACATCGATCACCGCAATCCCCGCCTCGACCAGGGCCGGCATCGCCGCGATCAGCGACTCCTCATCGATCGAGGTGATCACACAGGTCACACCAGAATCGGCCATGCCCTGGATGACCGGGGTGAGATCCTCCCCCGGCTCCTGCATCACATACCGGTCGGAGAGCTCGACCTCGTACCCGAACAGCCCGTCCCATCGCGCGTTCACGTCGATCCTGGCCATGGTGATCGACACCGCGATCGCTTCCTCGAACTTCGCCATCCGGCCGTAGTTCGCACCGATCTGGCCGATCACCAGAGGCGTCTCGGGCTCCGAGAGGGCTTCAGCGGTAGGCGGGGGCGTGGTCGCACGGCGGCGGCCTCGACGCATCCCGCCTTCGCCGCAGGCCGTCAGCGCGCCGGCACCGAGCATCCCCGCTCCGAGCCCGCGCACCAGCGTACGTCGTGAGATCGCCATAGCCCCGCTGCTCCCCTTCTCGTCCCGGCCCACCCCGGCCCTGGTGACCTCAGTCCTTGCTCTGACCGCCCAGCTGATCGATCACGGCATCCGCCACCTCGCGCATCGTCAGGCGACGATCCATCGAGGTCTTCTGGATCCAGCGGAACGCCTCCGGCTCGGACAGTCCCATGTTGGTCTGCAGCAGGCCCTTGGCGCGGTCCACGCGCTTGCGGGTCTCGAAGCGCTCCCCGAGGTCGGCGATCTCGGACTCCAGCTGCGTGATCTGCTGGAAGCGCGAGATCGCGATCTCGATCGCCGGGAGCAGATCAGCGGGGGTGAAGGGCTTGACGACGTACGCCATCGCGCCGGCGTCCCGTGCGCGCTCGACCAGCTCGGTCTGCGAGAAGGCGGTGAGCATGACGACCGGCGCCAGGTTCTCCTCGCCGATCCGCTCGGCCGCGGTGACGCCGTCCATCTGCGGCATCTTGACATCCATCACCACCACATCGGGGCGCAGCTCGCGGGCCTTCGCCACGGCGCTCTCGCCGTCACCCACGGCTGCCAGCACCTCGAATCCGGCCTCGGTGAGGGTCTCGACGATGTCCATGCGGATGAGGCTCTCGTCCTCAGCCACCACGGCAGTGCGACGCGGCGCACCGTCACCGGGCAGAGTCTCGTCCTGGGCGTCGTCGGGAAGTGAAGTCATATCGTCAGTCATGTCGCCCTGTGTCTCGGTGTGGGCCTGGCGTACAGGTGGCGTGCACCCGCGCGTTCGAGGCCGGTGGTCATCAGCGGTATCCTAATCCAGCACTCCCTCGTGGGGGGCCAGCCGGGTTGGCGGAATGGTAGACGCGGCGCACTCAAAATGCGCTGTCCGTGAGGGCGTGCGGGTTCGAGTCCCGCACCCGGCACCAGTTCCAACATCACAATGGCGCCCGACGGCTTTACAGCCGCGGGCGCCATTGTCGTGATGAGGGTCTCGCTCAGCCCTCCTGACTCGCTGCGCTCCTACCGCTCGCGAGCTCGCAGAACGTCGCTCAGCCCTGCTGGATCAGCCCTGCGGGCCGGCGGCGATGTTGCTCGCCTCGATGCGAGCCGACTCGGTGCCGTCGAGGTCACCGATGCGGTGCACGCGCAGGGTGTTGGTCGAGCCGTGGACGCCGGGGGGCGAACCGGCGGCGACGATGACCAGGTCGTTCTTCTGGAGGCCCTTCTGCTCGCGGAGCAGATCGTCGACCTTGCCGACCATTGCGTCGGTGTCGTTCTGCATCGGCACCAGGTGCGACTCGATGCCCCAGGTCAGGGACAGCTGGCGGGCGACCTCGGGGTACGGGGTCAGCGCCAGCAGGGGGATGGTGGGCCGCAGGCGAGAGAGCCGGCGGGCGGTGTCTCCGGACTCGGTGAAGGTCACCAGGTACTGCGCGGAGAGCTGATCGCCGATCTCGGCGGCCGCGCGGGTGATCGCACCGCCGCGGGTGTGCGGAATGGTGCCCAGCGGGAGGATGCGGTCTGCGCCGTTCTCCTCCGTGTTGGTGATGATGCGTGCCATGGTGCGCACGGCCTCGAAGGGGTACTTGCCCACGCTGGTCTCGCCCGAGAGCATGACCGCATCGGCACCGTCGAGGATCGCGTTCGCGCAGTCCGATGCCTCTGCACGCGTGGGACGCGGGCTCTCGATCATCGACTCGAGCACCTGGGTGGCGACGATCACGGGCTTCGCGTTGCGGCGGGCCAGCTCGATGGCGCGCTTCTGCACCAGCGGGACCTGCTCCAGCGGCATCTCGACACCCAGGTCGCCGCGGGCGACCATGATGCCGTCGAAGGCGCCGACGATCGAGCGCAGCGCCCGGACCGCCTGCGGCTTCTCGATCTTCGCGATGACGGGGACGCGGCGGCCCTCTTCCTGCATGATCCGCAGGACGTCATCCATGTCATGCGCGTCACGCACGAAGGACAGCGCGACGAGATCTGCGCCGAGGCGGAGGCCGAAGCGGAGGTCCGCCACGTCCTTCTCGCTCATGGCGGGCACGGACACGGCGACACCGGGCAGATTGATGCCCTTGTTGTTAGACACCGGTCCGGGGACCTCGACGACGGTGACGACCTCGGTCTCGGTCACCTCGGTGACGCGCACCGAGACCTTGCCGTCGTCGATCAGCAGCACGTCGCCGGGGCGGCAGTCGCCCGGCAGGCCCTTGAAGGTGGTCGAAACCCGTTCCCGGGTGCCCTCGATGTCATCGGTGGTGATGGTGAGGCTGTCGCCCACCTCGAGCTTGTGCGGGCCGTCGGTGAACTTTCCGAGCCGGATCTTCGGACCCTGCAGATCGACCAGCACGGCGACGTTCTTGCCGAGGTCCTCCGCGGCACGACGGATGTTCGCGTAGACCTTCGCGTGATCATCGTGCGTTCCGTGGCTGAAGTTCATCCGGGCGACATTCATCCCCGCTTCGATCAGCGTTCGGACCTGCTCGTAGGAATCGGTCGCCGGCCCGAGTGTGCAGACGATCTTGGCTTTCCGCATGTCAACCCATCTGTAGTTCGTATGTAGGGCCGCGACCCTAGTCAGCGGGCCCGCGCGCGTGCGCTGCCCAAGGGCCGCAGCATCGCGTGTCGAACCCTAGTCTTTCATACTGTGACAGGCTTCTCGCCGGGGCGCACGGGCTGTGGCAGGGACGTGACCCCCATCAGGTGCTCATCCACCGCTGCGGCGCATGAGCGACCCTCCGCGATCGCCCACACGATGAGGCTCTGACCGCGTGCGCAGTCCCCCGCGGTGAACACCCCGTCCACACTGGTGGCCCAGTCGGCATCGTGCACGATGTTGCCGCGTGAGGTGATGTCCACTCCCAGCGTGGTGAGCAGCCCCTCCTCACTGGCACCGGTGAAGCCCATGGCGATCAGCACGAGCGTGGCGGGCAGCACCGTCGCGGTGTCCGGGGTGGGCACGCGGGTGCCGTCGACGAAGCGGGTGCGTGCGACCTCGAGCCCGCTGACCGCGCCCTCGGAGTCGACCTCGAAGCCGGTGGTCGAGGCGAGATAGGAGCGGTCGCCGCCCTCCTCGTGCGCGGTGGACACCTCGAACAGGACCGGGTGGATGGGCCAGGGCTGGCGCTCGTCCCGCGCGGACGGCGGCTGGGTGCCGATCGCGAGGGTCGTCACCGAGCGGGCCCCCTGCCGCAGGGCGGTGCCCAGGCAGTCGGCGCCGGTATCGCCGCCGCCGATGATCACGACGTCCTTGCCCTCGGCCGAGAGCGGATCCTCGATCCAGTCCCCCTCCACCAAACGGTTCGCCTGGGTGAGGTATTCCATCGCCGGGTGGATGCCAGTGGCCTCGCGGCCGGGGACGGTGAGCTCGCGCGGGACGCTCGCACCGGTGGCGAGCACCACTGCGTCGAAGCGGGAGCGGAGCTCCTCGACGCTCAAGGCGCCCTCCCCCGTGCCGCCCACGTCGATACCGGTGCGGAAGCGGGTGCCCTCGGCGCGCATCTGCTGAAGGCGTCGGTCCACGAAGCGCTTCTCGAGCTTGAACTCGGGGATGCCGTAGCGCATGAGGCCGCCGAGGCGGTCGTCGCGCTCGAGCACCACCACGGAGTGACCGGCCCGGGTGAGCTGCTGAGCGGCGGCCAGGCCCGCAGGGCCCGAGCCGACGACGGCGACCGAGCGGCCGGTCTGGCGGGTGGGCTCGACCGGATCGAGCCAGCCCTCCTCGAAGGCCCGCTCGACGATCGAGAGCTCGATGTTCTTGATCGTCACCGGTGGCTGGTTGATGCCCAGCACGCAGCTGGACTCGCACGGCGCCGGGCAGGCGCGGCCGGTGAACTCCGGGAAGTTGTTGGTGGCGTGCAGGCGCTCGCTCGCCTCCCGCCAATCCTCCCGGTAGACCAGGTCGTTCCACTCGGGGATCAGGTTGCCCAGCGGGCAGCCCTGGTGGCAGAAGGGGATGCCGCAGTTCATGCAGCGCCCGGCCTGGCGGGAGACGACGTCGAGGGTGCCCTTCTCACGAGCCTCGTACACCTCGCGCCAGTCCATCAGTCGCAACGGCACGGGCCGGCGGGCCGGCAGCTCACGGTCTCGGTAGCGCAGGAATCCGCGGGGATCAGCCATGGGTGGCCTCCAGTATCTCGTTCCAGACATCGTTCGCATCGGGGTCGTTGCCCCGGGCCACCGCATCCTCACGGAGCGCGGTGATGGTGAGGAAGGCGCGCGGCGCGATCTCGGTGAGCCGACCGAACAGCTCCTCCTCGTCCGCGAGCAGCGCGGCCGCCCGGTCGGAGCCGGTGCGCGCGGCGTGATCACGCACCGCCTCAAGCACGAACTCGCGGTGCTCGTCCTTGACGGCGCTGAGCTCGAAGCCGGCGGCGTCGGCCGGATTCAGGCGGCTGGGATCCAGATCCAGCACGAACAGCGTGCCGCCGCTCATCCCGGCGCCGAGGTTGCGTCCCGTCGGGCCCAGCACCAGCACCGCACCGCCGGTCATGTACTCCGCGCCGTGGTCGCCGATGCCCTCGACCACGAGGGTGGCTCCGGAGTTGCGCACCCCGAACCGTTCCCCTGCCGCGCCGGCCAGCAGCAGACGGCCGCTGGTCGCTCCGTAGGCGCAGGTGTTCCCCGCGATCGGTGCGGAGGTCAGCGACGGCGAGGTCCCGGCACCGTGGCCCACAGCGATGATCCCGCCCGAGAGGCCCTTGCCGACGTAGTCGTTGGCGTCCCCGGTCAGATGCATGCTGATGCCTCGCGGCAGGAAGGCGCCGAAGGACTGCCCGCCGGTGCCGTCGAGATCGAGCACGATCGAGTCGTCGGGGAGCCCGTCGCCGCCGGTGCGGCGCGTGACCTCATGACCGAGCAGGGTGCCGGCGCTGCGCTGCACGTTGCGGAGCGTGTCGCGGAGGCAGATCGAGCGCTCGATCCCCTCGATCACGGCGTCGGCCTGCGCGATCCAGGAATGGTCGGGAGCACGGTCCAGGTGATGGTCCTGGCCACGTCGACGACGGGGGAAGTCCCCCTCGTGGATGGTCGGCGCGGCGAGGATCGCCGCGAGGTCCAGTCCCTCCCGCTTGGCGGCGCCGAGCGCGGTGCCGGCATGCCCACCCTCGGCCAGGGCAAGCAGGTCGCTGCGACCGATCGCCTCGTCGAGGGAGCGCAGTCCCAGGGCCGCCAGGTGCTCGCGCACCTGCTCGGCGATGAAGCGGAAGAAGGTCACCACATGCTCCGCCTTCCCAGTGAAGCGTGCGCGCAGCTCCGGGTTCTGGGTGGCGACGCCCACGGGGCAGGTGTCCAGGTGGCAGACGCGCATCATGACGCAGCCGGAGACGACCAGCGGGGCCGAGGCGAAGCCGTACTCCTCTGCGCCCAGCAATGCGGCGATCACGACGTCACGGCCGGTCTTCAGCTGGCCGTCGACCTGCACCGTGATCCGGTCCCGCAGGCCGTTCAGCAGCAGAGTCTGCTGCGTCTCGGCGAGGCCCAGCTCCCACGGGGTGCCCGCGTGCTTGAGCGAGTTCAGCGGACTCGCGCCGGTGCCGCCGTCATGGCCGGAGATCAGCACGACATCCGCATGCGCCTTGGAGACGCCCGACGCGACCGTGCCCACGCCGAAGCGGGAGACCAGCTTGACGTGAACGCGCGCAGCCGGGTTCGCGGACTTCGCGTCGTGGATCAGCTGGGCCAGGTCCTCGATCGAGTAGATGTCGTGGTGCGGCGGCGGGGAGATCAGCCCGATGCCGGGCGTGGAGTGCCGGGTGCGGGCGATCCACGGGTACACCTTCTCCGGCGGCAGCTGCCCGCCCTCACCGGGCTTGGCGCCCTGGGCGATCTTGATCTGGATGTCCTTGGCGAAGGTGAGGTACTCGCTGGTGACGCCGAAGCGGCCCGAAGCGATCTGCTTGATCGCGCTGCGGCGCTCCGGGTCGCGCAGGCGCTCGGGGTCCTCGCCGCCCTCGCCGCTGTTGGACATGCCGCCGAGCTGATTCATCGCGATCGCGAGCGTCTCGTGAGCCTCCTGGGAGATCGAGCCGTAGCTCATCGCGCCGGTCATGAAGCGACGGGTGATCGCGTCGACCCCCTCCACCTCCGTCAGCGGCACCGGCTCCAGGGCCCCGGTGCGCAGGCGCAGCAGGCCGCGGATGGTCATCAACCGCTCGTGCTGGTCGTCGACCTCGTCGGTGTAGCGGCGGAACTCCTCGTACTGACGGGTGCGCGTGGAGTGCTGGAGACGGAAGACCGCCTCGGGGGTGAACAGGTGCGGCTCGCCCTCGCGACGCCACTGGTACTCGCCGCCCACGGGGAGGCTGCGGTGCGCGGGGCGCTGGCCGTCCACCGGGTAGGCGAGTGCGTGGCGGGCCGCGTTCTCCTGAGCGATCACGTCGAGCGTGATGCCGCCGATCCGGCTGATGGTGCCGGAGAACCACTCCTCCACAAGGTCGTGGGCGAGACCGACAGCCTCGAAGATCTGCGCGCCGCGGTACGAGGCGACCGTCGCGATGCCCATCTTGGACATGATCTTCAGGACGCCCTTGCCGAGGGCCTTGTTGAGGTTCGCGACCGCCTTCTCGGGGGTCACGTCGCTGATCACGCCGCGCTCGACGAGCTCCTCGACGCTCTCCATCGCGAGATAGGGGTTGATCGCGCTCGCGCCGTAGCCGATCAGCAGCGCGGCATGGTGGACCTCGCGCACATCGCCCGCCTCGACCAGCAGCGCCGCAGAGGTGCGCCGCCCGGTGCGCACCAGGTGGTGCTGGACCGCGCTGGTGAGCAGGAGGGACGGGATCGGGGCGAGGACCTGGTTCGCATCGCGGTCCGAGAGCACCAGGAAGGTGGCGCCCTCGTCGATCGCGCGGCCCGCCTCCTCACAGATCTCGTGCAGGCGCAGCTCGAGCGCCGCGGTGCCGCCTCCCACGGGGTACAGGCCGCGCAGGCGCACGGTGTGGAAGTCGGCGGTGTCCGGGTTCGCGTCGATCGCGATGATCTTCGCGAGCTCGTCGTTGTCGAGGATCGGGAAGTCGAGGGACAGCTGGCGGGCATGCTGCGGGGTCGCGTCCAGCAGGTTGCGTGAGCGACCGAGCGTCACGCCCAGAGAGGTCACGATCTCCTCGCGCAGGGAGTCCAGGGGCGGGTTCGTCACCTGCGCGAACATCTGGGTGAAGTAGTCGAACAGGAGACGCGGACGCTCCGAGAGCACGGCGATGGGGGTGTCCGTGCCCATCGCACCGAGCGGCTCGGCGCCCATAGACGCCATCGGCGCGAGCAGGATGCGCAGCTCCTCCTCGGTGTAGCCGAAGGTCTGCTGGCGGCGCACCACGGAAGCGCGGGAGTGGGTGATGTGCTCGCGCTCGGGAAGCTCGGAGAGGGAGACCTTCTGCTCGCGCACCCAGGTGCGGTACGGGTGCTCGGTGGCGACCTCGCGGGTGATCTCCTCGCTGGGCACGATCTCGCCGCGCTCGAGATCGAGCAGGAAGATCTCCCCCGGCGCGACGCGGCCGGTGCGCACCACGCCGCTGCGCGGCAGGTCCACCAGACCCGTCTCCGAGCCGAGCACCACCAGGTCGTCCTCCATCACCCAGTAGCGCAGGGGACGCAGCCCGTTGCGGTCCAGACGCGCGCCCACCCGGGTGCCGTCGGTGAAGACGGCCGCGGCCGGGCCGTCCCATGGCTCCTGGAGCGCGGCATGGAACTCGTAGAAGGCTCGCAGGTCCGGGTCCATCGACTCGTCGTTCTCCCACGGCTCGGGGATGAGCATCATGAGGGAGTGCACGAGGGAGCGGCCGCTGAGGTGGAGCAGCTCGAGCGCCTCGTCGAGGCTCGCCGAGTCCGAGGCTCCAGGGGTGTTCACCGGCAGCAGGCGGGCGAAGTCCTCGCCGAAGGCACCGGTGACCATCGACCCCTCGGCCGCACGGAGCCGGTTGCGGTTGCCGATCACGGTGTTGATCTCGCCGTTGTGCGCGAGGGTGCGGAACGGCTGGGCGAGCGGCCAGGCCGGGAAGGTGTTCGTGGAGAACCTCGAGTGCACGACGGCGATCCGGGTGGCCAGGCGGGGATCGCGCAGGTCCGGGTAGAACTCGTCGAGCTGGAAGGGCGTGAGCATGCCCTTGTAGACCATCACTCGCGTGGAGAGGGAGGGGAAGTACCCGGCGGTGGCGTGCTCGACCCGGCGCCGCACCGCGAAGGCGGCCCGCTCGAGGTCCAGCCCGTTGCGCGCCTCGGCCGCATCGGCGAGGAAGACCTGGACCATGTCCGGCCGCACGGCCTCCGCCGAGGGGCCGACGAGCCCGTCGGTGGTGGGGACCTCGCGGATGCCCAGGAGCTGCAGCCCCTCCTCCGCGGAGATCCGCTCGACGGCGCCGAGGACCTCGGCCCGGCCCGCGGCGTCGCGCGGCACGAAGGCGGTGCCCGCGGCGTAGGAGCCCGCGGGCGGCAGGTCGAGCCCGCTGACCTCGCGCAGGAAGGCGTCCGGCAGCTGGAGGATGATGCCGGTGCCGTCGCCGGTGTTCTCCTCGGCGCCGACTGCGCCGCGGTGGTCGAGGTTGCGCAGCGCCGTGAGGGCGTGCTCGACGATGTGGTGTCCGGGCTCGCGGAGGGTGGCGATCATCGCCACGCCGCACGAGTCGACCTCGGAGTCGGGGTGGTAGAGGCCCTGCGGGCCGGGGAAGGACGAGAAACGGGAGGTGAGCGGGAGCATGACGCAGAGAGCCCTTCGGAGTGGGCGGCCAGTGACGGGTTCGTCGGATTCGAAGAGCACCCGGTGCCGGGGCTCGCCACCCGTCCTGGCGATCTGCGTCGCTCGGGGGTGCGGTGCCTACGGTCCGGGTGAGGGATCCGTGGCTGGGGACGGAGGCGTGCCGGACTTCTCCGTCTCGTCCTCGTCAGGGCCGTTGCCCGCCGTCTGCGCGGGCAGCTCGAAGGAACCGTCCGCGGCGACGACCTCTCCCCCACGCTGCTGCTTGCGATGGGTGAGCAGGAGGAACATGGCGACGCCCACCAGCGCCATCACGATCGCGACCACGGTGTGGATGCGCAGCGGGCCGATCATCAGCACCGGCTCGGAGCGGATCGCGTCGATCCAGGCGCGACCGGTGGAGTAGATCGCGACGTAGGCCCAGAAGATCCTGCCGCCGGCCCACTGGTAGCGGCGGCTGAGCAGCAGCAGCACGGCCAGGCCGGCGAGGAGCCACAGCTGCTCATACAGGAAGGTGGGGTGGTAGGTGCCGGGCACGCAGCCGCCGATGGTCTGTCCGTTGGTCACGCAGGTGACGTCCCAGGCCCACCAGGCGTTCAGCGGCGGGCCGTAGAGCTCCTGGTTGAACCAGTTCCCGGTGCGTCCCAGCGCCTGGGCGATCATCAGGGTGGGGGCGACGGTGTCGGCCAGGGCGGTGAAGGAGACGCCCTTCACCTTCGCCATGATCCACACTGCCAGCGCACCACCGGCGACTCCGCCGTAGATGGCGAGTCCGCCCTGCCAGATGTAGAGCACCGCGAGCGGGTCGCCGTCGGGTCCGAAGAAGGGCGCCGGCGAGGTGAGCACGTGCCAGATGCGGGAGCCGATGATGCCGGCGATCACCGCGACGAAGATGATGTCGAACAGCGTGTCGCCGTCTCCGCCGCGCTTCTCCCAGCGCTTGGTCGCCCACCACATCGCCACCGCGATCCCGGAGAGGATGCACAGGGCGTAGAAGTGGATCGTCAGCGGGCCGAGGGAGAGCGCAGAGATCGGAGAGCTGGGGATCATCGCGGCATCTCCTGTTCTCGGCTCATCGGGCTATCGGGGCTTCAGGTCATTCGCTGGCGGTCACGCGCGGGCGCGTTCGACGCCGGCGCGGAGGTCATCGGCCACGGCCGCGAGCGCGGTGCGGGCTGCGGCGTCGTCGTCCTGGTTCTCGAGCAGGGCACGGACGAACGCGGACCCGACGATAACTCCATCAGCGTACGCGCCGACCTGGGAGGCCTGTTCACCGTTCGAGACGCCGAGTCCCACGCAGACGTTCTTCGCGCCGGCCGCGCGAGTGCGCTCGACCAGGCCCTCCGTCGCTGCGGAGACGCTCGCGCGGGTTCCGGTCACGCCCATGGTGCTCGCTGCGTACACGAAGCCCCGGGTGTGCGAGACCACATGCTCGAGCCGATCACGGGGCGAGCTGGGCGCGACCAGGAACACCCGGTCCACGCCGTGCTTCTCGCTCGCGGCGATCCAGTCCGCGCCTTCATCGGGGATCAGATCCGGGGTGATCACGCCGGCGCCGCCGGCTGCGGCGAGATCGCGGGCGAAGGCGTCGGGCCCGTAGGCGAGGATCGGGTTCCAGTAGCTCATCACGAGGATCGCGGCGCCGCGGCCGGAGAGCGCCTCGACGGCCTGGAGCACGTGGCGGGTGCGGGTCCCGCCCTCGAGTGCGGCGGCGGCGGCCTCCTGGATGACCGCTCCGTCCATGACCGGATCGGAATAGGGCAGTCCCAGCTCGATCATGTCGGCGCCGTGGTCGATGAGGATCCGCGCGGCCTCGATCGAGCGCTCCAGATCCGGGAAGCCGACGGGGAGGTAGGCGATCAGCGCGGCCCGGTTCTCGGCGCGGGCGCGGTCCAGGACCTCGTCTGCGCGCAGGCGGTGGTTCTCAGCGGTGGTCATCGGGACTCCTCTGCCGGGTCGGTGGTCTCACGGGCCGCAGCGCGCAGCGCGGACAGATCGGCGCGGGCGGGCTCGTCCCCGACCAGGCCGAACCAGCGCGAGGCGGTGTCCACGTCCTTGTCCCCGCGGCCGGAGAGGCTCACCAGGATGACGGCGTCCTCGCCGAGCTCACGGCCCAGCACCAGCGCACCGGCCAGGGCGTGGGCGGACTCGATCGCGGGCATGATGCCCTCGGTCATGGACAGCAGGGCGAAGGCCTCCATGGCGGGGCCGTCGTCGATCGCGCGGTACTCGGCGCGGCCGATGTCCGCCAGCCAGGCGTGCTCGGGGCCGACGCTGGGATAGTCCAGGCCAGCGGAGACCGAGTGGGAGGGGATCGTCTGGCCGTCCTCGTCCTGCATCACGAAGCTGCGGGCTCCGTGGAGCACGCCGGGGGTGCCGCCGGTGATGGTCGCGGAGTGGCGACCGGTGGAGATCCCGTCGCCGCCGGCCTCGCAGCCGATCAGGCGCACCAGCGGGTCGGTGTCGTCGAGGAAGGCGTGGAAGATCCCCATCGCGTTGGAGCCGCCGCCCACGCAGGCGACCACCGCGTCGGGCAGGCGGCCCACCCGCTCGAGGGTCTGCGCCCGGGCCTCCTCGCCGATGATGCGGTGGAAGTCGCGCACCATGGCCGGGAAAGGGTGCGGGCCGGCGACGGTGCCCAGCAGGTAGTGGGTGGTCTCGACGTTCGCGACCCAGTCGCGGAATGCCTCGTTGATCGCGTCCTTGAGGGTGCGTGAACCCTGCTCGACAGCGATCACCTCCGCACCCAGCAGGCGCATCCGTGCGACGTTGAGCGCCTGGCGCTCGGTGTCCTCGCCGCCCATGTAGATGGTGCAGTCGAGGCCGAACAGCGCTGCTGCGGTGGCCGTTGCGACCCCGTGCTGGCCGGCACCGGTCTCGGCGATCACCCGCGTCTTGCCCATGCGCTTGGTCAGCAGCGCCTGCCCGAGGACGTTGTTGATCTTGTGGCTGCCGGTGTGGTTGAGGTCCTCGCGCTTGAGCAGGATGCGGGCACCGCCGGCGAGCTGGGAGAAGCGCGGCGCCTCGGAGAGCAGGGAGGGCCGCCCGGTGTATTCGGCGGCGAGGTGCTGCAGCTCGGCGATGAACTCGGGGTCGATGATCGCCTTCTCGTACATCTCGGTGAGCTCATCGAGGGCGGGCACCAGCGCCTCGGGCAGGAAGCGGCCACCGAAATCACCGAAGTAGGGACCCGCCTCGGAGCGCAGCTCGGAGAGCGGGCGCGTGAGGTCGGTGACGACTCGTTCGGAGAGGGAACGTTCGTGGTCGGGGCTGCTCATGCCTGAGCTCCTTCCGTGAGGGGGCGGCCGCGACGGGCCACCTGGCGGTACGACGTCACTGCAGCGGCCGGGTCTCCCGAGGTGACGAGCGCTTCGCCGACCAGCACCGCGTCGGCGCCGGCGGCGGCGTAGGCCTCGACGTCCGCCACCGAGAGGACGGCGGACTCACCGATCGCGAGCGGCCCCGCCGGGATGCGGCGCAGCAGGTCCGCGGCCCGCCCGAGGTCGACGCTGAGGTCCTTGAGGTTGCGGGCGTTGACTCCGATGATGTCCGCTCCGAGCGCGAGTGCACGGTCCAGCTCCTGGTCGGTGTGGACCTCCACCAGCGCCTGCATGCCGAGCTCCATGATGAGCTCGTACAGCTCGCGCAGCTGGGCGTCGTCGAGGGCGGCCACGATCAGCAGCACCAGGTCGGCACCGTGGGCACGGGCCTCGAACACCTGGTACGGCTCGACCACGAAGTCTTTGCGCAGCACGGGCACCTCGACCCGGGCACGGACCGCATCGAGATCGGCGAGGGTTCCGCGGAAGCGGCGCTGTTCGGTGAGCACACTGATCGCGGAGGCGCCTGCGCGGGCATAGACGGCGGCGAGCTCGGCCGGCTCCGGGATCTCGGCGAGAGCTCCCTTGGAGGGGCTGGCACGCTTGACCTCGGCGATCAGGCCCATAGTGGTGCCATCACCGCGCAGGCTCGCCCGGGCATCCAGAGCCGGACCGGCAGCCCTGGCCAGGCGCTGGATCTCGACATCGGGCACGGCGGCGCGACGCGGCGCGAGGTCCTCGCGCACGCCGTCGATGATCTCATCGAGGACGGTTCCGGTGGTGGTCACGCATGCCTCCTGCAGCAGGTCGGAGCGGTACGGCACGCTGTGCCGCGGGTTCCGCAAGGGTGGCCGGCGGGCGGGGTCAGCCGCCGACGAAGGAGATCGGGGCGAGGAACCAGAAAGCTGGCAGGTTCCTCAGCACCGCGAACAGGACTGCGATGCCGACCAGACCCAGCAGCACCGGCTTCGAGGGCATCAGGTCGGTGCGCAGTCCTCGGGCACGACGCACCGCCCAGGTCAGGAGCCCGGCCGCGACCAGAGGGATCGCAATGGTCACCAGCGCATTGCTCCGCAACGCGAGCAACAGATCACCGGCGAGCAGGGAGTGCACGGCACGGATCGCTCCGCAGCCGGGGCACTCCAGCCCCGTGAGGTGATTCAGGATGCACAGCGGGATGTGGGTGCGGAACGGGTCGAAGACCAGCTGCACCCCGGCCGCGACGGCCACGCCGCCGATGCCGATCGCGAGCGGCAGGAGAGCCCGACGAGGGCTGCGGGCGGGAGCGTGGAGCACGGCGCCGCCGTGCCCACTCCTCGCCGCGTCGATCACCTGGCGTCGGCCTCGGCGGGCACATTGCCCCGTGCGTTGGTGCCGCCATCGGCGGGCACATGTCCCCGCGCGTTCGCGCCGCCATCGGCGGTGACCTCGGCGGAGAGCTGGCTGTAGCCGCGGGGCTGGCCGAGCCCGGCCAGGGAGAGCACAACACCGACCACGATGGCCAGCACGATGATGCCGGCGCCGATCCAGATCAGAATCGTCATGTCCGACAGGATCATGCCGGCCGCGATGGGGATCGAACCGAGGACGATGCCGAGGTTCATGGTCCAGCCCGCAACGGTCTTGCCCTCGTTGTGATGAGGGGGCGGCGGCACAGCGTAGGTCTTCGGCATGATCCTTCTCCAGTCAGGGTCCCGGTCGGGGCCATTGTGCCACGTCATCCGCCGTCCGAGGCGCCCGGTCCGCGGCGTGGCGCGAGGCCCCGTCGCATCCGGTGAGGAGGATCACCCGGCAGTGCCGGGCCGCCCCTGAACGGGAGGTTCGGGACGGTCCTCGCCCTCGCCCTCACCGCGAGCGGTGTCCTCGCTGTCCACCTCACCGCTGCTGAGGCTCGGGTCCTCACCGCGGGTGAGCGCGTCCCACGCTGCGGCAGGGTCCTCGGCGGGATCACCGCGACGCACAGGCGCCGCCAGTGCCGCGCTGCGATAACGGCTGCCGGTCGGCCAGGACCGGCCGACCACGAGTACGAGCACGCCGATCACGGCGACGGCGAGAGCCGGGATCAGGGTCAGCAGCGGCCAGGAGGTCGCCTCTGCCTGCACCGCGGCTCCCAGCACCCCGGTCGCGGAAGCCACTGCGGAGCCCGCGGCGTCCTGCGGGGCCTGCGCCGCAGAGAAGGCGGCGAAGGCCGCTCCCACGCCGGTCACGATCAGCACCGGTCCGGTGAGGAACCGCAGCCAGGCCGACGAGAGCGAGGTGGCGAGGGAGGCCGCGATCGCCGCCAGGGAGAGCGCGAGCACTGCCGGAGCCGCCTCCGACCCCAGCACCTCGACCTGCTGGGCGGTGCCGGTCAGATCGGGTGCGGTGGCGTGGATCCAGGTGGTGCGGGTCGCCCCGGCCAGCAGCGCGGAGGCTGCGGTCGCGGCGAGCACGGTGGCGCGGCGACCGAGGCGGGCAGGGTGCCGGGCCGGGGGCTGCTCGCTCATGCCGGGCGGAGGGTCTCGGCCGAGGCCGCGGCCCGCAGCGCGGCGGCGGCCTTGGACTGGGTCTCGCGGTGCTCCATGGTCGCGTCGGAATCTGCGACCACTCCCCCACCGGCCTGGACGTGAGCGGTGCCGTCCTTGATCACCGCGGTCCGGATCGCGATCGCCATGTCCATGTCACCGGCGAAGTCGATGTAACCGACGGTGCCTCCGTAGACGCCGCGTCGCACGGGCTCCAGGCGGTCGATGATCCGCATCGCCGAGGGCTTCGGCGCACCGGAGAGGGTCCCGGCCGGGAAGGTCGCGCGCAGCGCGTCATAGGCCAGTGCACCCTCGCGCAGATGGCCGGTGACGGTGGAGACGATGTGCTGGATGTGGGAGAAGCGCTGGATGTGCATGAAGTCGCGCACCACCACGGTGCCCGGGGCGCAGAACTTCTGCAGATCATTGCGGGCGAGGTCGACCAGCATCAGGTGCTCGGAGCGTTCCTTCGGGTCGGCGAGCAGTTCGCTGCCCAGGCGCTCGTCCTCCTCCGGCGTCGCGCCGCGCGGACGCGAGCCCGCGATCGGGTGGGTGGTGGCGGTGGTCCCGCGCACCGTCACCAAGGATTCGGGGCTGGCTCCGACCACGTCGATCGGCTCGCCCTCGGCGTCGACGGTCCGCAGCAGGTACATGTACGGGCTGGGGTTCATCCGCCGCAGCACGCGGTACACGTCCAGCGGGTCGGCGGAGACCGGCAGCGAGAACCGCTGCGAGGGCACCACCTGGAAGATCTCGCCGTCGATGATGTCCTGGACGGCCTCGTGGACGGCCCGCTCGTACTCGAGCTGGGAGGTGCGGGCCTTGGGCTCGAGCTCGCGCAACGCGTCATAGACGATCGGCCCGGTGCTCACCGGGGTGCGCAGCCGTTCGCGCATCCTCTCGAGCCTCGCGAGCGCGTCGTCGTAGGCGGCGTCGACCCCGTCGGCCGTGGCGTTGAGGTTCAGGGCGTTGGCGACCAGCACCACGGTCGAGTCATGGGCGTCATGGACCACCACGTCCTGGGCGAGCAACATCGAGAGGTCCGGCAACCCGATCTCGTCCGGTGGGGAGGCGTCCAGCTTCTCCCAGTGCCGCACGGCGTCGTAGGCGATGAAGCCGACCAGCCCACCCGAGAATGGCGGCAGATGCGGCTGCCGGGCGGCGTGGAAGGCGCTGGTGACCGCACGCAGCGCCTCCACCGGGCTGCCCGCGGTGGGGACCCCGGCCGGGACGTCGCCGCGCCAGTGCGCCTCGCCGTCGCGCTCGGTGAGGACGGCGCGCGCCCTGGTGCCGATGATCGAGTACCGCGATGCCTCTCCCTCGCCTGCCGATTCGAGCAGGAAAGTGCCACGGGTGTCACCATCGGCGGTGAGCCGACGGTAGAGCGAGACCGGGGTGTCCTCATCGGCCAGCAGGCGGACGCTGAGCGGCACTACCCGCTGCCGGGCGGCGAGCTCACGGAAGGTCGCCCGGTCCGGGGTGATCACGCCGAGCGCGTCCCCCTCCCGGCCGCCGACCTGCTCCGGATAGGCAGCCGCGCGGACGGGCTCGGCGGGCTCGGCAGTACCGTCGGTGCCCGGGCCGGTCAGGGGAAGGTCAGTCATGCCTGCGCTCCGTGGGGTCGAGGACGACGGCATCGAGATCGCCGCCGTCGAAGCAGGTGTCGGTCCCGCGATGGCAGGCCGCGCCGACCTGGTCCACCCGGATCAGCAGGGTATCGGCGTCGCAGTCCAGCGCGACGGAGCGGACCCACTGGACGTGACCGCTGGTGTCGCCCTTGCGCCAGTACTCCCCGCGGGAACGGGACCAGTAGGTGACGCGGCCGGTGCTGAGGGTGCGGTGCAGCGCCTCGTCATCCATCCAGCCCACCATCAGCACCCGCTGGTCGGTGGCGTCCTGCACCACAGCGGTCAGCAGGCCGTCGACGTCCCGCTTGAGGCGGGAGGCGAGGGCGCGGTCGAGACCGGAGACGGGCAGGGCACCGTCAGCGGAGGCGCGATCAGCGGTGCTCACAGTGCGCGCTCCAGCTCCTCGGCACGGTCGGCACGTTCCCAGGTGAACTCCGGCAGCTCACGGCCGAAGTGGCCGTGCACCGAGGTCAGCGAGTAGATCGGACGCAGCAGGTCCAGAGCGTCGATCAGGGCGGCGGGGCGCAGATCGAAGACCTTCCGCACCGCAGCGGCGATCTGGTGCGAGGGAGCGTGGCCGGTGCCGAAGGTCTCGACGTACAGACCCACCGGCTCGGCGACCCCGATCGCGTAGGCGACCTGCACCTCGCAGCGGTCCGCGAGACCGGCGGCGACGATGTTCTTCGCGATCCAGCGCATGGCGTAGGCACCGGAGCGGTCGACCTTCGAGGGGTCCTTGCCGGAGAACGCGCCCCCGCCGTGCCGGGCCATCCCGCCGTAGGTGTCCACGATGATCTTGCGGCCGGTCAGACCCGCATCGCCCTTGGGCCCGCCGAGCACGAAGCGGCCGGAGGGGTTGATGTGGGTGGTGACATCCGTGGTGTCCAGGCCCAGCGCTTCGAGATCCTCGAGCACCGGGGCGATGACAACCTTGGAGATCGCCGGTGCCAGCTGGGTGAGCAGGTCGACCTCCTCGCTGTGCTGAGTGGAGACCACGATCGCCTCGACGCTGCGGGCCACGCCGTCCTCGTCGTAGCCGATCGAGACCTGGGTCTTCCCGTCGGGGCGGAGGTAGGGCAGCACCCCGTCGCGGCGAGCGGTCGAGAGGTTGCGGGTCAGGCGGTGCGCGGCGTGGATCGGCAGCGGCATCAGCTCCGGGGTGTCCCGGCAGGCGTAGCCGAACATCAGTCCCTGGTCTCCGGCGCCGAGCCGCGCGAAGGCCTCTGCCGTGGAATCACCGCGAGCTTCGAGCGAGTTGTCGACACCCTGGGCGATGTCCGGGGACTGCGCGCCGATCGAGACCTGCACACCGCAGGAATCGGCGTCGAAGCCCTTCTCGGAGGAGTCGTAGCCGATCTCCCGGATCACATTGCGCACGATCGTCGAGACGTCGCTGTATCCGGAGGTGCGGACCTCCCCGGCGACGTGGACGAGCCCGGTGGTGACCAGCGTCTCCACCGCGACGCGCGCATCGCGGTCCTGGGCCAGCAGATCGTCGAGGATCGCGTCGGAGATCTGGTCGCAGATCTTGTCTGGGTGCCCTTCGGTGACCGATTCGGACGTGAAGGTGCGCAGCTCGCTGGAGGTCATGAGGATCAGGGTACTTCCGGGAGGGCGGTGACGAGTTCGTCGAGCACCGCGTGGGCGACGGCGGTCTTGCTGCCCTCGGCACGGGCAACTTCCTGACCGTCGCGGTCGAGAATGCGCACGGAGTTGTCGGGCGCGCCGAACACTCCGGTGCTGATGTCGTTGAAGACCAGCAGGTCCGCGCCCTTGCGTCGCGCTTTGGCGCGCGCCAGGTCGAGAGCCGTGGAGCCGTCGCCGCCAGTCTCGGCCGCGAAGCCGACGATCGCGGGCCGCTGGGAGTCTGCGCGGTCGAGCACACTGTGACGCAGGATGTCCTCGGTGCGGCGCAGGGCGATGGCCGGCACGGACTCGTCATCGCCGTCGTCCTTCTTGATCTTCGCGTCCGCGCGCGCGGCAGCGGTGAAATCGGCCACTGCTGCGGCCATCACCAGCGCATCCACCTCACCTCGATGCGCCGCGACGACGCTCGCGAGCTCGGCGGCGCTGCCCACATCGAAACGTTCGGCACCGGGCGGGGTGTCGAGGTCGACGTTGGCGGCGACCAGGCGCACCCGGGCGCCGCGGACGAGGGCCGCATGCGCGAGGGCCCAGCCCTGCTTGCCCGAGGAGTGGTTAGCGAGGAAGCGCACCGGGTCGAGATCCTCGCGGGTGCCGCCGGCGGTGATCAGCAGCTCGCGGCCGCTGAGGTCCCTTCGCACGGCTCCGTGCTGGTCGCGCGGGGCCGTGATCGCCGCTCTCGCGGCCTCGAGGATCGCCGCCGGCTCCGGGAGCCGGCCGGGCCCGGAATCCGGGCCGGTGAGGCGGCCGACGGCGGGCTCGATCACGGTGACGCCGCGTGCGCGCAGCACTGCCACGTTCTCGCGGGTCGAGGGGTGCTCCCACATCTCGGTGTGCATCGCGGGCGCGACCACCACGGGCGCACGCGTCACCAGCAATGAGGCGGTCAGCAGGTCATCGGCACGACCCATCCGCATCCGTGCGAGCAGATCTGCGGTGGCAGGGGCGATCACCACCAGGTCGGCCTCCTGGCCGAAGCGCACGTGCGCGACCTCGTCGACGTCCTCGAAGACCGAGGTGAGCACCGGATGGTGGCTGAGCGCCTCCCAGGTCGCCGCCCCGACGAATTCGAGGGAGGCGGGAGTGGGGAGGACGCGGACGTCCGCCCCTTCGCCGACAAGACCGCGCACCAGGTGCGCGGTCTTGTATGCGGCGATGCCGCCGCCGACTCCGATCAGGACGCGGGCCCCGGCGAGGGGGCGCGACAGGATGCTCATCGGTTCAACCCGGCGATGGCCGAGTCAGAGCGTGAAGCCGGAGGGCGGGACCTCAGGAGCGTCGTCGCCGAGCATCAGCGGGGCCGGAGCATTCGGATCCGGCTCGTTCTGCGCGGCGTACTCCTCCTCGTCGATCTCGCGGACGGTCAGCAGGCCCTCATCGATCTCACGCAGTGCGATCGAGAGCGACTTCTCCTGGTTGTCGACATCCACCAGCGGACCGACGAACTCGAGCAGCCCTTCGGAGAGCTGCGAGTAGTACGCGTTGATCTGGCGAGCGCGCTGGGAGGCGTAGAGCACCAGGGCGTACTTGGAATCGACAGTCTCGAGGAGACGGTCGATCGGGGGGTTCGTGATGCCTTCGGGCTGAGCGACTGTTCCGGCCACGGATGTCCCTTCATGAGTTTCGGCGTGCGACGCTTCAGGATACGCCCTTGTGAGCTCAGGGGCGAGGGCGAGAGCGTGCGGGGTCAGGTGAGGTCGCGCACGCCGAGCAGCCCGGCGAGCTCATCGGCGGCGCGGTCCACGGTGTCGTTGACGATGGTGACGTCGAACTCGCCCTCTGCGGCGAGCTCGATCTTCGCCGTCTGCAGGCGGCGCTCGCGCTCCTCGGAGTCCTCGGTGCCACGCCCGACGAGTCGGTCCACCAGGGTGTCCCAGTCCGGCGGGGCCAGGAACACGAAGCGTGCCTCGGGCATCGACTCGCGGATCTGGCGGGCGCCGGCAAGATCGATCTCGAGCAGGACCGGGCGCCCTTCGGACACCTTCTGCTCGACAGGGCCCCGCGGGGTGCCGTACTTGTTGCGACCGTGCACCACGGCCCACTCGAGCATCTGCCCCTGTTCGATCAGCGAGGAGAAGTCCTCCTCGCTCACGAAGCGGTAGTGCACGCCGTCGACCTCACCGGGGCGCGGGGCGCGGGTGGTGGCGGAGACGGACAACCAGATCTGCGGGTATCGCGCGCGGATCGCTGCGGAGACGGTGCCCTTGCCGACGGCCGTGGGCCCGGCGAGCACAGTCACCGGGGCCGACGCCTTCACGGCGCCGGCCCCGGTGGTGGAGTGGTCGATCACTCGGAGAAGTGTGCGACGAGCTTCTCAGCCTGATGGGAGCCGAGGCCGCGGATCTTGCGGGATGGGGAGATGCCGATCTCCTCCATGATCTGCTGGGCCTTGACCTTGCCGACACCCGGGAGGGCCTCCAGCAGGGCGGAGACGCGCAGACGACCGACGACCTCGTTGGTCTCGGCCTCCTTGAGGACCTTCTTGATCTCCTCGCCGCGGTGTCCGGCGCTGTCCTTGAGCCGGGCCTTGATGGCGGCGCGCTCGCGACGAGCCTCGGCTGCCTTCTTCAGGGCGTCGGCCCGCTGCTCAGGGGTGAGGGGAGGGAGAGCCACAGTTCTTACCTCTTGTTCTCTTGCTGGTGACGGGGAGATCCGGGAGGACCTCGATGTGGGAAGAGCGTAACCCCATATTCGTGGTCGAGCGCACTTTTGACAGGCTTCGTCGCTGGTCCGGTGCAGATCGGTCACTCCCGAGGGGGTCCGAGCGGGGGTCGTGACCCCCACCCGGACGGTTCCTCAGGAGGCGTCGGCAGGACCGGCGTACTCGAAGCGCAGCTGTTCGGCCCGTCGGCTCAGGGCGTCCGGGTCAGGGCCTGCCGCCAAGAGTCCTCGCGAGAGTGAGACCAGGACGTGACCTGCACTTTCGCCGAATACCTCACCCATCTGGGCGGGACCGGCGCCCTGTGCCCCGAAGCCCGGTGCGAGCAGCGGGACCGAGGGTGCGACGCGATCCAGGCCGAGCCGGCGATAGCTGTCGCCGACGGTCGCGCCCACGACCAGGCCGATGCTCGACCACTCCCCCGGCGCCGCAGCTCCGAGCGCCTCGGCGTGTCGCGCGATCTCCTGCGCCACCGGCGTGTCTGCAGAGGTGAGGGCGTGCTGGACCTGGGGACCATCCGGGTTCGAGGTCAGCGCCAGCACGAAGAGGCCCTTGCCGTGCTGGGTCGCGAGCTGCGCCGCCGGGTCGAGGGACCCGGTGCCCAGGAAGGGGCTGACGGTGATCGAGTCGGCCTCGAGCGGGGCACCCGGGAGCAGGTGGGCGTCCGCATAGGCGGCCATGGTCGAGCCGATGTCTCCGCGCTTGACGTCCAGGATGCTGAGCACCCCGGCTTCTCGCGCGGCCTGCAGCAGCTCCTCGAGCACTGCGACCCCGGCGGAGCCATGGCGCTCGAAGAAGGCGGACTGGGGCTTGATCGCGGCGACCCTGCCGGTCACCGCGGTCAGCACGATCCGGGAGAACTCCCGCAGGCCCTCCGGTGTGTCCGGCAGCCCCCACGCCTCCAGCAGCGAGGCGTGGGGGTCGATGCCGGCGACCAGCCGGCCGTGCTCCGCGACGGACTGCTGCAGCCGGGAGCCGAAGCTCCTCCCCTGCAGCGTCATGCGCCGACCTGGGCGGCACGCACCGCGTTCAGCCGTGCGGTGTGGTCCTGCAGGCTCGTCACCTCGAAGGGCTCGACCGGTCGTGCCTCGATCGCCTGCACCGCGGCCTGGAACTCCTGGAGGGTGGTGATCATCGGCACGTCCATGCTGGTCGCGGCGGCGCGGATGGCGTAGCCGTCCACCCGGGCGTTGGAGCCGGAAGGTGTGTTCATCACCAGGTCCACCGTGCCGTCTTCGATGAGCTCGATGACGCTCGCCTCGTCGCCGGCCTCGGAGGCCTTGCGCAGCACCCGGCAGGGGATGCCGTAGCGGCGCAGCACCCTTCCGGTGCCCGCGGTGGTGAGGATCTCGAATCCGAGCGCCGCCAGGCGCGCCACCGGGAGTGCGAGCGACCGCTTGTCCCGGTCCGCGACAGAGACGAAGGCGGTGCCGGAGGTGGGCAGGCCCTGACCGGAGATCGCGAGCTGAGACTTCGCGAAGGCGAGGGGGAAGGTCGAGTCCAGCCCCATCACCTCACCGGTGGATCGCATCTCCGGCCCGAGCACGGAGTCCACCGCCTTGCCTTCACGGGTGCGGAAGCGCTTGAACGGGAGCACCGCCTCCTTCACCGCGATGGGAGAGTCGTCGGGCAGGTCCATGCCGTCGCCCTCGAGCGGGAGCACTCCCCCGAGGCGCAGGTCCGCGATCGAGGTGCCGGCCATCAGCAGCGCCGCGGCCTGCGCGAGCGGCACCCCGGTGGCCTTCGCGACGAAGGGCACCGTGCGGGAGGCGCGCGGGTTGGCCTCGAGCACATAGAGCACCCCGTGGGAGAGGGCGAACTGGATGTTGAGCAGTCCGCGCACGCCCACGCCCTCGGCGATCGCGAGCGTGGAGGTGCGGATGCGGTCCATGACCGCATCGCTGAGGGTGATCGGCGGGAGGGTGCAGGCCGAGTCGCCGGAGTGGATGCCGGCCTCCTCGATGTGCTCCATCACGCCGCCGATGTAGAGGTCGGTGCCGTCGTAGAGGGCGTCGACGTCGATCTCGATCGCGGTGTCCAGGAAGCTGTCGATGAGGATCGGGGCCTCGGCCCGGCCGCCGTCGGGCAGGTTGCGGGCCACGTAGTCCACGAGCCCCGCCTCGTCGAACACGATCTCCATGCCGCGCCCGCCGAGCACGTAGCTCGGGCGCACCAGCACCGGATAGCCGACCCTCGCGGCGACCTCGGTCGCATCGCTGAGCCCCCAGGCGGTCCCATAGGGCGGAGCCGGCAGATTCGCCTCGGCGAGCACCGCTCCGAAGTGACCGCGGTCCTCGGCGTTGTCGATGGCCGACGGGCTGGTGCCGATAATGGGCAGTCCCTCGGCCTCGAGGCGGCGGGCGAGCGAGAGCGGGGTCTGGCCGCCGAGCTGCACGATGACCCCGGCGACGGGGCCGGCAGCCTTCTCCGCCTCGTACACCTCGACGACGTCCTCGAAGGTGAGCGGCTCGAAGTAGAGGCGGTCGGCGATGTCGTAGTCGGTCGAGACCGTCTCGGGGTTGCAGTTGATCATGACCGTCTCGTAGCCGCCGCCGGGCAGCTCCGGGTTGCCCAGCGCCATCGCAGCGTGCACGCAGGAGTAGTCGAACTCGATGCCCTGACCGATGCGGTTGGGGCCCGAGCCGAGGATCAGCACCGCGGGACGTTCGCGCGGTTCGACCTCAGTCTCCTGGTCATAGGTGGAGTAGTGGTACGGGGTGGCGGAGGCGAACTCCGCGGCGCAGGTGTCGACCGTCTTGTAGACGGGGTTGATGCCCAGCGCCTCACGGACGCCCTTGACCACGTCACCGCTGCGCCCGGTGAGCGCACCGATCTGATCGTCCGAGAGCCCGTGGCGCTTCGCCAGGGACAGCAGCTGCGCGTCCAGCACCTCCGCGCCGCGGATCTCCGCGGCGATCTCTGCGACCAGCAGCATCTGATCGAGGAACCAGCGATCGATCGCGGTGGCCTCCACCAGCCGGTCGAGCGTCTCGGCCGGATCGAGGATCCCCTCGGCCGCGGACCACAGGATCCGAGCGATGTCGACCAGCCGCTCCGCCGTGGGGGTGCGCGAGGCCTCCAGCAGCTCGGTGACCTCCGCGGGTGACGGCGGGGTCCCCAGGTACGAGAGGGAAGCGCCCTTGACGTCGATCGAGCGCTGCGCCTTGCCGAGCGCCTCGGTGAAGTTGCGGCCCATGGCCATCGCCTCGCCGACGCTCTTCATGGTCGTGGTCAGCGTCGGATCCGCCGCCGGGAACTTCTCGAAGGCGAAGCGGGGCACCTTGACGACCACGTAGTCCAGCGCGGGTTCGAAGCTCGCCGGGGTGGTGCCGGTGATGTCGTTGCGGATCTCGTCGAGCGTGTAGCCGATCGCGACGCGGGCTGCGATCTTCGCGATCGGGAAGCCGGTGGCCTTCGAGGCCAGTGCCGAGGAGCGCGAGACGCGCGGGTTCATCTCGATGACCACCACGCGGCCGGTCTCGGGATGGGTCGCGAACTGGACGTTGCAGCCGCCGGTGTCGACCCCCACCTCGCGGATGATCGCGATGCCGAGGTCCCGCAGGGTCTGCATCTCGACGTCGGTGAGGGTGAGGGCGGGGGCGACGGTCACCGAGTCGCCGGTGTGCACGCCGACCGGGTCGACGTTCTCGATCGAGCAGATCACGACGCAGTTGTCGGCGCTGTCGCGCATCAGCTCGAGCTCGAACTCCTTCCAGCCCAGGATCGACTCCTCGAGCAGCACCTCGGAGGTCGGCGAGTAGTGCAGGCCGTCCCCGCCGATGCGGCGGAGGTCCTTCTCGTCATAGGCCATGCCGGAGCCGAGCCCGCCCATGGTGAAGCTGGGGCGCACCACCATCGGGTAGCCGAGCTCCTCGGCGCCGGCCAGCAGATCCTCCACGGAGTGGCAGATCTTCGAGCGGGCGGATTCGCCACCGACTCGCTCGACGACCTCCTTGAACAGCTGGCGGTCCTCCGCCTTGTTGATCGCGTCGAGGCTCGCGCCGATCATCTCGACCCCGAACTCCTCCAGGGTCCCGTTCTCCGCGAGTGCGATGGCGGCGTTGAGCGCGGTCTGGCCACCGAGGGTGGGCAGCAGCGCGTCGGGCCGCTCCTTCTCGATGATCGTCCGGATGATCTCCGGGTCGATCGGCTCGATGTAGGTGGCGTCGGCGATCTCCGGGTCGGTCATGATCGTGGCCGGGTTGGAGTTGACGAGGATGACCCGCAGGCCCTCCTCGCGCAGCACCCGGCAGGCCTGGGTGCCGGAGTAGTCGAACTCCGCGGCCTGGCCGATCACGATCGGGCCGGAGCCGATGACCAGGACGGACGAGATATCGGTGCGACGGGGCATCAGGACTCCTTGGATGCAGAGCCGGCGCGGTGCGCGACGGCGAGCTCTGCCAGACGATCGAAGAGGGGCGAGGCGTCGTGCGGGCCGCCGGCCGCCTCGGGGTGGTACTGGACCGAGAACGCGGGCCGGTCGAGGCAGCGAAGGCCCTCGACCACCTGGTCGTTGAGGCCGACATGGGAGACCACCACGCGTCCGTAGCGGCCGCCGTCGTGGGGGGCGATGTGCTCACCCTCGATCGGGAGGTCGACGGCGAAGCCGTGGTTGTGGGCGGTGATCGCCACCTCGCCGGTCTCGCGGTCCTGCACGGGCTGGTTGATGCCGCGGTGGCCGAACTTCAGCTTGTAGGTGTCGAAGCCGAGGGCCCTGCCGAGCAGCTGGTTGCCGAAGCAGATGCCGAAGAAGGGCAGGCCGGCGTCGAGGACGCCGCGCAGCAGCTCGATCGGTGCGGTCGCCGCCGCGGGGTCCCCCGGGCCGTTGGAGAAGAACACGGCATCCGGGGCCAGCGCCACCAGGTCCTCAAGCGAGGTCGAGGCGGGCAGGAGGTGCACCCGCAGCCCGCGCAGGAGCATGCTGCGCGGGGCGGCGCTCTTGATGCCGAGGTCGAGGGCGGCGACGGTCGCGACCACCTCGCCCTCGGGCTCGAGGGTCACGGGCTGGGCGATGGTCACCTCCTCGATGAAGCTCGCGCCGGTCATCGCGGGCTGGTCACGGACCTGGGAGAGCAGCTCCTGCTCGGAGCTCGCCAGGGCGTCCCCGGAGAAGATCCCGCCGCGCAGGGAGCCATGCTCGCGCAGCCGGCGGGTGAGCATACGGGTGTCGATGTCGCTGATGCCCACGATGTCGCTGCTGATCAGCAGCTCATCCAGGGTCTGCTCGGCGCGATAGGAGGAGGCGATGCGGCTGGCGTCGCGCACGGCGTAGCCGCGCACCCACACCTTCCGTGACTCCATGTCCTGGGCGTTGGCCCCGGTGTTCCCGATATGAGGGGCGGTCTGCACGACGATCTGTCCGGCGTAGGAGGGGTCCGAGAGGGTCTCCTGGTAGCCGGTCATACCGGTGGTGAAGACGACCTCGCCGAGGCGGGAGCCTCGCGCTCCGTAGGCGGAGCCTCGCAGGATGGTGCCGTCCTCGAGGATCAGCAGCGCTTTCTCCGTGCGCAGGCGGTGGCTGGGGGCCCTGGTGGGGGCGAGGGATTCTGGGGACGCGGGGGAGGTCATGCGTTCTCCTTCCGGGAGAGCAGGAGGTCGTGGTCGGAACGTCGCGCGAGGCGGAGTCCGGTGTCGAGGAGCTGGTCGCCGAGGCGCCAGCGGATGATCAGGAGGCCGTCGCCACCGATGAACTTCCCGGCCATGCCGGGGCCCGAGGTGAGCTCGGTGACGACCGTGCCGGGGATGGTGAAGCTGCTGGTGCCCTCACGCTCCAGTCGCCAGGAGCCCTGGTCGCCGAGGGTGACCATGGCGTTGGCCCGCTGCCCGAGACCATGGGCGACGATCCGCTCGAGCGGCTGCTCGGCGAGCACGGTGTCGACGTAGACGGCAGCGACCGGACCGTGGGCCACGGCCTCCCCGAGCTGTTCGAGGGTGGCGTCCTCCGGGACGGGAAGATGCTGCTGGGACCGTCCGCGTCGGTGCCAGCCCCAGGCCATCGCGGCCAGGATCAGCACGAACAGCGCCGCGAGCAGCAGGACGGGGATGAGCTGGTCGCTCATCGTTCGACCACCTCGCCGTCGCGCACGGTCAGGCGGCCGGCGAGCACGGTGAGCCGGTTCAGGCCGGGCAGCTCGAGGCCGGCGAAGGGCGAGTTGCGGCTCAGCGAGGCGTGCTGGGCCGGGTCCGCGACGCGCACCGGCCGCGGATCCCAGACCAGGACGTGGGCCGGGGCGCCGGGCTTAAGGGCCTGTCCCTGTTCCTCGTCGCGTCCGATCTGCGCCGGCTTCTCGGACATCACCCGGGCCACATCCCGCCAGCTGAGGCGACCTTCGTCGACCATCGTCAGCTGGACCAGCGCGAGTGCCGTCTCCAGGCCGGTCATCCCCATCGCCGCCTGATCCCACTCGCGGTCCTTGGCGTCGCGCGGGTGCGGGGCGTGATCGGTGGCGACGATGTCGATCGTGCCGTCGGCCAGGCCCTCGCGCACTGCCTCTACGTCCTCGGCGGTGCGCAGCGGCGGGTTGACCTTGAACACCGCGTCGAACTGCCGCACGTTCTCGTCGGTCAGCAGCAGGTGGTGCGGGGTGACCTCGGCGGTCACCTCGATGCCGCGCTGCTTGGCCCAGCGGATGATGTCGACGCTGCCGGCGGTGGACAGGTGGCAGACATGCAGCCGAGAGCCGACGTGCTGCGCCAGCAGCACGTCGCGCGCGATGATCGATTCCTCGGCGACAGCGGGCCAACCGGCCAGCCCCAGCTCGGCGGAGACGGCGCCCTCGTGCATCTGGGCGCCCTCGGTGAGGCGGGGGTCCTGGGCGTGCTGGGCGATGACGCCGTCGAACGACTTCACGTACTCCAGGGCGCGGCGCATCAGCACGGGATCGTGCACGCATTTGCCGTCGTCGCTGAACACCCGGACCTTCGCGCGGGAGTTCGCCATCGCGTCGAGCTCTGCGAGCCGCTCGCCCGCCAGACCCACGGTCACCGCTCCGACCGGGCGCACGGAGCACCAGCCGGCGCTGTCGCCGCGCCGGGCGACCTGCTCCACGACGCCGGCGGTGTCGGCGACCGGGGTGGTGTTGGCCATGGCGTGCACGGCGGTGAAGCCGCCGCGGGCTGCGGCGCGGGTGCCGGATTCGACGGTCTCGGCCTCCTCACCGCCGGGCTCGCGCAGGTGCGTGTGGAGGTCGACCAGCCCGGGCAGCACGATGCAGCCGTCGGCGTCGATGACCTCGGTGCCCTCGGGTGCCTCGAGGTCGGCGCCGATCGCCTCGATGCTTCCGGCGACCAGGAGCACGTCCTGGACGTCCTCGCCGTACGGGCGGCCGCCCCGGATCAGGAGCGGGGCGGGCAGGCCCTTGCCTCCGGCGTCGATGGTGCTGGGGTTCTCAGTGGTCACGGGGAGCCTCCCGGGCGTCGGTGGCGAGCAGGTGGAAGAGGACGGCCATCCGGACGAAGACGCCGGAGGCGACCTGTTCGACGATGACGCTGCGCGGGGAATCCGCCACCGCCCCGGCGATCTCGAGCCCCCGGTTCATCGGTCCGGGGTGCAGCACGATGGTGTGGTCGGGCAGGGCCGCTGCCCGGGCGGTGGACAGTCCGTAGCGGCGGGAGTACTCCCCCACCGTCGGGAAGAAGCCGCCGCCGACCATGCGCTCGCTCTGCACCCGCAGCATCATCACGGCATCCGGCCCGGTCGCGAGCGCCTGGTCGAGGTCGTAGCTGATCTCGCAGGGCCAGGCGGAGGCGCCGACCGGCACCAGGGCGGGCGGGGCGACCAGCGTCACCCGCGCGCCGAGCAGGGTCAGCAGCAGCACGTTGGACCGCGCCACGCGCGAGTGGATGATGTCGCCGACGATGACCACGTGCGTCCCGGCGAGGTCCGCGGTGGGATCCCCCGGCCGCAGGTGCCTGCGCATCGTGAAGGCATCGAGCATCGCCTGGGTGGGATGCTCGTGCGCGCCGTCTCCGGCGTTGATGATCGGCTGCTCGATCCAGCCGGCGTGGGCGAGCAGGTGCGCGGCGCCGGAGGAACCGGAGCGCACCACCACCGCATCGGCGCCCATGGCCTGCAGGGTCAGCGCGGTGTCCTTCAGCGACTCGCCCTTGGAGATGCTGGATCCCTTGGCCGAGAAGTTGATGACATCCGCCGAGAGCCGCTTGGCGGCGGCCTCGAAGCTGATCCGGGTGCGGGTCGAGTCCTCGAAGAAGAGGTTCACCACGGTCGTGCCCACCAGGGTGGGCAGCTTGCGGATCGAACGGGACTGGGTCTGTGCCATGTGCTCTGCGGTGGCGAGCACTGCGAGCGCCTCATCCCGGGAGAGATCGGCGATGGAGATGAAGTGCTTCATGCCTGCACCTCCTCGGACCGGGCGCCGACCGGGCGCACGATGTCGACGGCATCGACCCCGTCGGTCTCGGCGAGCTGGACGTGCACCCGTTCGTTGCGCGCGGTGGGGAGGTTCTTGCCGACGTGATCCGCACGGATCGGCAGCTCCCGATGACCGCGGTCGACCAGCACCGCGAGTCGTACCGCGGCGGGCCGCCCGATCGCCCCGAGGGCGTCGAGGGCCGCGCGGATCGTGCGCCCGGAGTACAGGACGTCATCGACCAGGACCACGATGCGCCCGTCGATGCCGGAGCGCGGGATCCGGGTCGGGCTCGGAGCACGCGTGGGATTGTTCCGCAGGTCGTCGCGGTACATGGTGATGTCCAGCGCGCCGTACAGCTCGGTGAGGTCCTCGCCGTCGGGGCGGCCCTCTGCGCGCGCTATCTGCTCCGCGAGGCGCCGGGCCAGCGGCACTCCCCGATGGGGAATGCCGAGCAGGACCAGGTCATCGGCGCCGTGACCGCTCTCGAGGATCTCGTGGGCGATGCGCGTGAGCGCCCGCCGGATCTCTTCGGGGCCGAGCACGCGCGAGCTGTCCACGGCGGGCACCGGATCGTTCGTCGCAGGCCAGCGGCCCGCGTGGGGATCGTCATTCATCGTTCGTCTCCCTTCGACGCCTCTCAGGACGTGTCGTTAAAGGGTCTGTCGCTCATGCGAGCGGTGCCGAGTCTAGAGGGCGGGCAGCGGGCGAAGCCCGGGTGACCGCCCCTCGGACTGACGGCGGGGATGGCGGCGGCGACCCGGGCGGGTCGCGCCGCCGTCAGCTCAGGAGAGCAGGCCGCGCACTTCGACCAGCCGCTGGAGGAGCCCGTTGACGAATCGCGGTGAGTCGTCGGTGGAGAGCACCTCGGCGATCTTCGTGTACTCGCCGATGATCGCTCCCCGGCCGGACTCGTCCTCGCCGTAGAGCAGCTCCGCACTGCCCAGGCGCAGGATCGCGCGGTCCACCGCGGGCATCCGGTGCAGGGGCCAGTCCCGGGAGTGGGTGGCGAGGTCCTCGTCGATGTCCACCGCATTCGGGGCATAGAGCTCGACGAGCTCACGGGAGCGCTGCGGCAGCGGGGTCTGCGCCGCCGTACGGCGCAGCCGCTCCTCCAGCACACCGAGCACCTCGCGCTGCTTGGCATCGGCCTCGAAGAGCACGTCGATCGCCCGGATCCGGTCACGCGAACGGCTGTGGAGCCGGTCGGACGGAGCGGGGATCGTGCGCTCGAAGGTGACCTCCGCGCCTTCCCGGGTGGGGTGGGGCAGCCCGGGGACCCGGCGCATCGCCGGGACCCCGGAGTCCTCCTGTGGGGAGTCTGAGGTCACTTGACGCGCTCGAGGTAGTCGCCGCTGCGGGTGTCGACCTTGACCTTGTCGCCCTCGTTGAGGAACAGCGGGACCTGGATCTCGCGTCCGGTCACGAGCGTGGCGGGCTTGGTGCCACCGCTGGAGCGGTCGCCCTGCAGGCCGGGCTCGGTGAACTTGATCTCGAGGACCACGGAGGCCGGCAGCTCGACGAACAGCGCCGCACCCTCGTGGAAGGCGATCACCACGTCCTGCTCCTCGATCAGGAAGTCCTTGGCCTCGCCGACGGTCTCCGCGGTGAGGCTGGTCTGCTCCCAGCTGCTGGTGTCCATGAACACGAACATGTCGCCGTCGAGGTAGGAGAACTGCATGTCGCGGCGATCGACCGTGGCGGTCTCGACCTTGAGGCCTGCGTTGAAGGTCTTGTCCACGCCCTTGCCGGACATGACGTTCTTCAGCTTGGTGCGCACGAAGGCCGGGCCCTTGCCGGGCTTGACGTGCTGGAACTCGACCACGCTCCACAGCTGCTGGTCCAGCACCAGGACCATCCCGTTCTTCAGATCGTTCGTCGTCGCCATGAGTCTCCTCGGTAGTCGTCTGGGCGTGCCCAGGATAGCGCGCAGGCACGGCTGCGCCGGGGTCGGAAGGGCACTCAGCGAGCCGACGTGAGGTCGATCATGCTCAGCAGCCTCACGGCCAGCGGATGCGCGGCGCTCTCCTCGCGCCAACCGCTGGTCTTCACGGCCCGCGAGACCGTCTGCTGGGTGACCCCGAGGCGCTGGGCCAGCTGCGCCTGGGTGGCGCCGGGATCCTCGCGCAGCTCGCCGACGGTCTCCCGCTGGCGGCGATTGCGGGTGCGGATCATCCAGACCACCAGGCGCAGCACGGCCTCGGCGTCCGCGGCGGTGTCGCGGTGACGGTCATCAGCCGCGCGCACAGCCACGGGGACCTGCGAGGTCGTGACTGCCGCCTGCAGCGCCGCAGTCGCGGCCACGACTGCGGGTCCGGAGATCTCGCGCACGGAGCCGGGCAGCGGGCGGGTCACGGCGCCGATGCCCAGGCCTGCCGCGAGCGGGCCGATCTCCGCCGCGCGCAGGAGCACCTCGAGCGCGACCTCGGCCCGCCCGGCGAGGACCAGGGCGTCGGGGCCCATGGTGCGCTCGGGCGGCAGCGACACGTCGAGCCCGTCCAGGGCGGCGAGCAGGGCGGGGATCGGATCACCCTCGTCGCGGCCGTGGCCGCGACGGCCGGAGAGGGACAGGACGAACACGGCGACTCCTCGAGGACTGACGTCAGGAACGATGAATATCAGGTGTTCGTGACGATACAGCGATTTATCGCTGACTCACGGCATGCGGGTGCCGTCCCTCGTGTCGCTTTCCGTGCCGTGCCCTGCTCAGGCCAGCTCGATGAGCTCCTGGTACTCCGCGTTCCACAGGTCCTCGACCGCGTCGGGCATCATCAGCACCCGCTCGGGGTTCAGTGCCGCTACGGCGCCGGGATCGTGCGAGACCAGCACCACGGCGCCCTCGAAGGCCGCGAGCGCTCCGAGGATCTCCTCACGGCTGGCGGGGTCGAGGTTGTTCGTCGGCTCGTCCAGCAGCAGCACGTTCGCGCTGGAGACCACGAGGGTCGCGAGCGCGAGACGGGTTTTCTCGCCGCCGGAGAGCACCCGGGTCGGCTTGTGGACATCCTCCCCGGTGAAGAGGAAGGAGCCGAGGATCTTGCGGGCCTCGACCTCGGGCAGCTCATAGGCGGCAGTCATCATGTTCTGGAGCACCGTGCGGTCCAGATCGAGGGTCTCGTGCTCCTGTGCGTAGTAGCCGATCCGCAGGCCATGGCCGGGGAGCAGCCCGCCGGTGTCCGGCTCATCGACTCCGGCGAGGATCCGCAGCAGAGTGGTCTTGCCGGCGCCGTTGAGCCCGATGATGACGACCTTCGAGCCGCGATCGATCGCGAGATCCACGCTGGTGAAGATCTCGAGGCTGCCGTAGGACTTCGAGAGGTCCTCCGCCATCAGCGGTGTCTTGCCGCAGGGGGCGGGCTTGGGGAAGCGCAGCGAGGCGACGCGGTCCTGCTGGCGCTCCCCCTCGAGCCCGTCGAGCATCCGCTCGGCGCGCTTGAGCATGTTCTGCGCGGCGACCGCCTTGGTGGCCTTCGCACGCATCTTCTCGGCCTGGGCGGTGAGCTGGGTGGCCTTCTTCTCGGCGTTCGTCCACTCGCGCTTGCGACGCTTCTCGTCATCCTCGCGCTGGCGCTGGTACAGCTTCCAGCCCATGTTGTACATGTCGATCGAGGCGCGATTGGCATCGAGGTAGAAGACCTTGTTCACGACGTGCTCGACCAGCTCCACGTCGTGGCTGATGATGATCAGCCCGCCGCGGTAGCCCATCAGGTACTCCCGCAGCCAGACGATCGAGTCGTGATCGAGGTGGTTGGTCGGCTCGTCCAGGATCATGGTGGTGGCCTGGGAGAACAGGATCCGGGCGAGCTCTACGCGGCGCCGCTGGCCACCCGAGAGGGTGCCCAGCTCCTGCTCGAGCAGCCGGTTGGGCAGCCCCAGGTTCGCGGACATCCGCTTGGCCTCGGCCTCGGCCGCGTAGCCGCCCGCCGCATCGAGCTCGGCCTCGATCCGCGGGTAGCGGTTCATGGCCTTCTCGCGGCGAGCCTCGGTGAGGCTCATGTCCCCCATCTCCTCCTCGGCGCGGCGGAGCTTCTTGAAGATCCCGTCGAGCCCGCGGGCGGAGAGGATGCGGGACAGCACCGGTTCGGTGTCCTCCCCGCTGTGGGTGTCCTGAGGCAGGTAGCCGAGCTCGCCGGTGACCTCGACACTGCCCTCGGACGGGTCCAGCGTTCCCGAGAGCACCTTGGTCAGAGTCGTCTTGCCGGCGCCGTTGCGGCCCACCAGCCCCACCCTGTCGCCAGCGGTGATCTGGAAGGAGACGTCGCTCATGAGCAGCCGGGCGCCGACGCGGATGGCGAGGTCGTGCACGGTGACCACTGGATGATGCTCCTGTTCGAGGGTGCGGCGGCTCGGTGCGCAGCGGACGGACGCTCCTGCGCGGAGCGACGGACGGGCCCGCGCGGAGCCTGGACCACTCTAGGGCCGCCGCCTCTCCCAGAGCACGAGAATTGCGCCGACGGTGCCGCGTTCCACAGCTCAGCTCCCCCAGGTGCCGAGTTGGTGAGATGCTGGCCCGAGCGGTCACGATCGAGACCGAAGAACGCAGCAGAGAGGCGCGCCATGCGGATCGGGGTACCCCGGGAGATCAAGAACAATGAGAATCGTGTGGGTCTGGGCGCTGCCGGCGTCCATGAGCTCGTGGCCCGTGGCCACGAAGTCGTGGTCGAGACGGGCGCCGGCATCGGTTCGCGAGTGACCGACGAGGACTATCGTGCCGCCGGAGCCACGATCCTCGACTCGGCCGCGGAGGTCTGGGCGCAGGCCGAGATGATCATCAAGGTGAAGGAGCCGCTCCCCGAGGAGCACGACTACCTGAGGAAGGGGCAGATCCTCTTCACCTACCTCCACCTCGCCGCGGATCAGAAGCTCACCGAGGCGCTCCTGTCCTCGGGGGCCACGGCGATCGCGTACGAGACGGTGCAGCTCCCCGACCGCTCACTGCCGCTGCTCGCGCCGATGAGCGCGATCGCGGGTCGTCTCGCCACGCAGGTCGGCGCCTACCACCTGATGGCGCCGCTCGGCGGCGCCGGGGTGCTGATGGGCGGAGTCCCCGGGACGAGCGAGGCGAACGTGCTGGTCATCGGCGGCGGTGTGGTCGGTGAGCAGGCCGCGATGATGGCCAACGGCCTACATGCGAATGTCACCGTGATGGATCTGAACGTCTCCCGCCTCGGGCAGATCGCGACCATGCACCATGGCGACATCCGCACCCGCTATTCGACGGCCCTGGACCTGACCGAGGAGATCAGGCGGGCGGACGTCGTGGTCGGCTCGGTGCTGATCCCGGGCAAGCGTGCGCCCAAGCTGGTGACCGATGAGATGGTCTCCACGATGAAGCCGGGCTCGGTGCTCGTGGATGTCGCGATCGACCAGGGCGGGTGCTTCGAGCACTCCCGTCCCACCACGCACGACGATCCCACCTTCCGCGTCCACGACACCGTCTACTACTGCGTGGCGAACATGCCGGGCTCGGTGCCGGTGACCGCCACCGCGGCGCTGAACAATGCCACGCTGCCGTACATCCTGAAGATCGCCGGGGCCGGCTGGCGCGACGCGATGCGCTCCGACGATGCGCTCGCCAAGGGCCTGCACACCCACGAGGGCATGCTCGCCCATGCGGGCACCGGCGAGGCCCACGGTCTCGAGGTCACCTCAGCGGAGCAGATCATCGCCTGAGACTGGCCGGGGTTCAACGAGAAATGTCCCCGGACGACGGATGCGAATCATCGCATCGGTCCTCCGGGGACATTTCTGCTGCCGGCCGAGCGCACAGCCGAGTACACGGCGGCGCGGGACGGCGCTGGCGTGCTGAGCCTCAGCTCAGAGGTTGAAGCCGATCGCGCGCAGCTGCTCGCGGCCGTCCTCGGTGATCTTCTCCATGCCCCACGGCGGCATCCACACCCAGTTGATGCGGTGCGTCTCGGTGATGGGGTCCAGCGCCGCGAAGGTCTGCTCCTCGAGCACGTCCGTCAGCGGGCAGGCGGCGGAGGTCAGTGTCATGTCCACGACGGCATTGCCGTCCTCGACGGTGACGCCGTAGACGAGGCCGAGATCGACGACGTTGATCCCGAGCTCGGGATCGATCACGTCCTTCATCGCCTCGATGACGTCGGCGGAGCTCACCGTCGCGTCAGGGGTCTTCTGTTCGGTCATCGCATCCTCCCGAGGGGATAGGGAGCGCAGGTGCTGCTCCCGAAAGGGGTGGGGCCGGTCCGGCCCGGGAGTTCCTCCCGAGCCGGACCGACGAATGGCGTCAGGCGCCGACGAGGAAGCGGTCGTAGCCCTCGGCCTCGAGGCGCTCGGCCAGCTCCGGGCCGCCCTGCTCGGCGATCCGGCCGTTCACGAAGACGTGGACGAAGTCCGGCTTCACGTACTGCAGGATGCGGGTGTAGTGGGTGATCAGCATGATGCCCACCTCGGAGTTCTCCTTGACGCGGTTGACGCCCTCGGAGACCACACGCAGCGCGTCGACGTCGAGACCGGAGTCGGTCTCGTCGAGGATCGCGATGCTGGGCTTGAGCAGCTGCATCTGGAGGATCTCGTGGCGCTTCTTCTCGCCGCCGGAGAACCCTTCGTTGACGTTGCGCTCGGCGAAGACGGGATCCATCTTCAGATCCGCCATCGCGCCCTTCATGTCCTTGACCCAGGTGCGCAGCGCGGGGGCCTCGCCATCGATCGCGGTCTTGGCCGTGCGCAGGAAGTTCGAGACGGTGACGCCGGGGACCTCGACCGGGTACTGCATCGCGAGGAAGAGACCCGCACGGGCGCGCTCGTCGACGCTCATCTCGAGCACGTTCTCACCGTCGAGGAGGACCTCGCCCTCGGTGATCTGGTACTTGGGGTGACCGGCGACGGCATACGCGAGGGTCGACTTGCCGGAGCCGTTGGGGCCCATGATGGCGTGGGTCTCGCCGGCCTTGATGGTGAGGTCGACGCCCTTGAGGATCTCCTTGGTGCCATCAGGAGTATCGACGGTGGCGTGGAGGTTCTTGATCTCGAGGATCGACATAGGTGGTTCTCCTTGACCAGGGATGCTGGTGGGTTCGTGAAGTCGGAAGGGCGCCGTGGAGAGGCGCCCGGAGTGATCAGGTGCCGGGGGCTACGGTCGGATCCACCAGGATCTCGCCGCTGCTCTCGTCGATCCGCACGGGAAAGACCCGCACGGGAAGGACCGCAGGAAGCTGCAGGGGACGACCTGTGACCAGGTCGAACTGGCTGCCGTGCTTCCAGCATTCGATGGTGCAGCCCTCGACGTCGCCATCGCTCAGCGCGATCTCGTCGTGCGAGCAGATGTCCTCGAGGGCGTGGACGCCCCCGTCCTCGGCGCGCACCAGGGCGATCTCGATGCCGTCGACGACGACATCGATCGCCTCGCCGGGGGCGAGGTCTGCCAGGGCGGCGACGGGGACGAAGGCGTCCGACATCAGTTCATGCTCCGTGCGAGTTCGCCCTCGATCGAGGCCGAGAGCCGCTCACGGATCTCGGGGACGTCGATCTGCTGGATGATCTCGGCGAAGAAGCCGCGCACCACGAGACGACGCGCCTCGATCTCGTCGATTCCGCGAGAACGCAGGTAGAACAGCTGCTCGTCGTCGAAACGACCCGTCGCAGCGGCGTGGCCCGCGCCTTCGATCTCACCGGTCTCGATCTCGAGGTTCGGCACCGAGTCGGCGCGTGCCCCCTCGGTGAGCAGCAGATTGCGGTTGAGCTCGTAGGTGTTGGTGCCCTCGGCCTCCTTGCGGATCAGCACATCGCCGACCCACACCGAGCGGGCGTTCTTGCCCTGCAGCGCGCCCTTGTAGGCCACGTTGGAGGTGCAGCGCGGGGCGCTGTGGTCGATGAACAGGCGGTTCTCGAAGAACTGCCCCTCATCGGAGAAGTACAGGCCGAGCTTCTCGATCTCGCCACCGGTTGCCGCATACTCGCCGATCGCGTTGAAGCGCACCGCGCTGCCACCCAGGGTGACGGCGACATGCTTGAGCTTCGCGTCACGACCCACGCGGGCGTGATGGGTCGCGATGTGCACCGCGTCGTCATCCCAGTCGTGCAGGGTGATGACGGTCATCTGCGCGTTGTCGCCGACGATCATCTCGACGTTCTGCGCATACTGCGCGGAACCGGCGTGGTTGAGCACGAAGGTCGCCGAGCTCGACTCCTTCGCCTCGAGCACGATGTGCGCGTTGGCGCGACGCTCGGCGCCCCGGCCGGTCATGTCCACGCGGAACGGCGTGTCATAGGTGGCGTTCTTCGCGGCGACCAGGTGCAGTGCCTGCTCGGTGCGTGCCGACGCGACCGCGGAGACCAGGTCCTCGGGCACCAGGACGGTGCCGCGGGGAGCCTCGCCGGGCGCCAGAGTGGAGATCTCGGGAGCCCCTTCGGGCACCGTGACCTGGTAATCGACCGCAGGATCGCCCTCGCGGTCGTCGGTCGCGACGTCCTGGAACAGGGGCGCGAAACGGCGCAGCGGGGTGAAGCGCCACTCCTCGATGTCGCTCTTGGGGACCTCGTGGTCGGAGACCTCGAAGGAACGCTTTCGCGCGCCTCGGTTCGACGCGGCATGGGCGGCGGAGACGTCCTGTCCCGGCAGGGTCAGATTCTCCTCCTCCAGCTCCGGCGCCGCGGTGGTCTCGACATCGTCGAGGGCGGACTGGGCGACGACGGGGGCGGCTCCTGCGGCGTGGCCCACGGCCTCGTTCGCGGCCGGATCCCCAGCGTTCTCGGCACCCTTCACATCAGTGGTCGTCATCAACCGACTGCTCCTTCCATCTGCAGCTCGATCAGGCGGTTCAGCTCCAGTGCGTACTCCATCGGGAGCTCGCGGGCGATGGGCTCGATGAACCCACGCACGATCATGGCCATCGCCTCGGTCTCGTCCATGCCGCGGCTCATCAGGTAGAAGAGCTGCTCCTCGGAGACCTTGGAGACGGTGGCCTCGTGGCCCATCTGGACATCGTCGACACGGACGTCGACGTAGGGGTAGGTGTCGGTGCGGGAGATGGTGTCCACCAGCAGCGCATCGCACAGCACGGTCGAGGCGGAGTGCTCCGCGCCCGGCATGACCTGCACGAGACCTCGGTAAGAACTGCGTCCACCACCGCGGGAGACCGACTTCGAGACGATCGAGCTCGAGGTGTGAGGCGCCATGTGCACCATCTTCGAACCGGTGTCCTGGTTCTGGCCCTCGCCCGCGAAGGCGACCGAGAGGGTCTCGCCGCGGGCGTGCTCGCCCATCAGCCAGACGGCCGGGTACTTCATGGTGACCTTGGAGCCGATGTTGCCGTCGACCCACTCCATCACGCCGCCCTGTTCGACGATCGTGCGCTTGGTGACCAGGTTGTACACGTTGTTCGACCAGTTCTGGATCGTCGTGTAGCGGACGCGTGCGTCCTTCTTCACGATGATCTCCACGACGGCGCTGTGCAGCGAGTCCGACTTGTAGATCGGCGCGGTGCAGCCCTCGACGTAGTGCACGTAAGAGCCCTCGTCGGCGATGATCAGCGTGCGCTCGAACTGGCCCATGTTCTCGGTGTTGATCCGGAAGTAGGCCTGCAGCGGGATCTCCACATGGACGCCCTTGGGGACGTACACGAAGGAGCCGCCGGACCACACCGCGGTGTTCAGTGCGGAGAACTTGTTGTCACCAGAGGGGATGACGGTGCCGAAGTACTCCTTGAAGAGCTCCGGGTGCTCCTTGAGCGCGGTGTCGGTGTCCAGGAAGATGACGCCCTGCTCCTCCAGATCCTCGCGGATCTGGTGGTAGACGACCTCGGACTCGTACTGCGCGGCGACGCCGGAGACCAGACGCTGCTTCTCGGCCTCGGGGATGCCGAGGCGGTCGTAGGTCTCCTTGATGTCCGCAGGCAGATCCTCCCAGGAGGTGACCTGCTTCTCGGTGGAGCGGACGAAGTACTTGATGTGGTCGAAGGCGATGCCCGAGAGGTCGGGACCCCAGGTGGGCAGCGGCTTCTTATAGAACAGCTTGAGTGCCTTCAGGCGGCGCTCGAGCATCCACTCCGGTTCGTCCTTGCGGGCCGAGATGTCGCGCACGACGTCCTCGGACAGACCGCGGCGCGCGCTGGCACCGGCGGAGTCCTCGTCATGCCATCCATAGGCGTACTGGCCCATGGAGTCGATGATCTCGTCCTGTGTGAGCTTTTCTGGTGCGCTCGTCATGGTGTCCTTCCCTCGGTGAGCGGAATATGAGTCGTGCAGACGTGAGCCCCCTGCGCCAGCGTGGCAAGACGCTGGACAGGCGCTCCGATGATTCGGGAGATGACGCGGGATTCGGCTTCGCACAGCTCGGGGTGATCTGCGGCGACGTCGAGGACCGGGCAGTGCCCGTGGCACAGCTGGGCCGTGACGAGGGTACGCGGAGCGGCTCCCGCCTGGGGGCCCCTGCCGGGCAGCGGCACATGGAGTGGGCGCACCGAAGTGGCGTACCCCCGCTCCGTGAGCAGTTCGGAGAGCAGCTCGAGCTTACGGGTGACGGTGATGTCCTCCCCCGCCTCCTCACGCTGTGCGACGCGCTCGGCCAGCACGCTCTCCCAGTCGGCGATGCGGCGTTCCGCCAGGGCGGTCACCGCCTCGCTTCCGCCCCGTCGGGCGAGCTCGTCCATCGCCATCACGGCGAGTTCGTCATACCCACCGGGCAGATCCTCGTGGGCCGAGGGCGAGAGCACGAACGACTTGCTGGGCCGCCCGCGGCCGCGCGGGGCGATGGGGAGGTCGTGCTCGGCGATGACCCCCTCCGCCTCGAGCGCCGCCAGATGGCGGCGCACCGCAGCACTGGTGAGGCCGAACTGCTCGGCCAGCCGACGTGCGGTGATCGGGCCGTGGGTCGAGATCGCATCCACGAGGCGGTCGCGCGTGGTCTGCGTGACGGCCGTCTCGATGCCTGGTGCTGTGCCTGATGCGGTCATTGCTGCCTCCTCCCGTCCATCGCCTTTTCGATTTTACAACATAAGTGTTGCCAAATACGTACGGACCCCTGTGCGCCACAGCACGAAGGATCCCCTTACCTGGGCAGACACGCCTTCCGCAGCCGCCCGCAACTGCCACGAAAGGCGTCGCCGACGGGCCGCGCTTCCAATTGGTGCCGTTTTCAACTACCCTTCGAGGGACGCCGCCCCGATCTGAAGGGACCATCCCATGCCTGCTGAGAGCACGCACCCCGCCGGCCCAGCCACCGCCTCATCCGCTGCTTCGTCCACTGCCGCGCCCGCTGCTTCGTCCACTCCCCCGCCCACTGCCGCACCGACTGCCTCCGAGGAGCATTCGACGCGGGGCGCCTATGTCACCGTCGGCGGATCCTTCGACCGCGACATGAACTACATCGATGACCGGATCACGCGTGATGGCCGCGACGGCTGGCCCGTGGAGAAGGACCGGTACCGCCTGGTCGCGGCGCGCGCCTGCCCCTGGGCGAACCGCACCCTGATCTCCCGTCGCCTGCTCGGCCTGGAGGACGTGCTCTCCGTGGGCATGCCCGGCCCGACCCACGACAAGCGCTCCTGGACCTTCGATCTCGACGAGGGCGGAGTCGACCCGGTGCTCGGCTACGAGCGACTCCAGCAGGCGTATTTCGCGCGATTCCCGGACTACCCCCGCGGTATCACCGTCCCCGCCGTGGTGGACGTCCCCACCAAGGCGGTCGTCACCAATGACTTCCAGCAGATCACCCTCGACTTCGCCACGGAGTGGAGCGATCACCACCGCGCGGGTGCGCCGGACCTCTACCCCGAGGCGCAGCGCGAGGAGATCGACGCGCTGAACAAGTGGATGCTCCACCACGTCAACAACGGCGTGTACAAAGTCGGCTTCGCGGGCTCCCAGGAGGCGTACGAGAAGGAGTACCGCGCACTGTGGGAGGCGTTCGACGAGCTCGAGGAGCGCCTGGGCCGCAGCCGCTACCTGTTGGGTCCCTCGATCACGGAAGCGGATGTGCGCCTGTTCCCGACCCTGATCCGCTTCGATCCCGTGTACCACGGCCACTTCAAGGCGAACCGGCAGACGCTCTCGAGCATGCCGAACCTGTGGAACTACACCAAGGACCTGTTCACGACCCCCGGCTTCGGGGACACCGTCGACTTCGAGCAGATCAAGCGCCACTACTACTTCGTGCACGAGGACCTGAACCCCACCCAGGTGGTGCCGCTGGGCCCGGCCCTCGAACCGCTGCTGGACCCCCACGATCGCGACCGCTTCGAGACCGACACCTGGGGCCCCGGAGGCACTGCCCCGGCGGCACCGCTGGCCGCCGAGGTGGTCGATCCCGCGCACACCCCTCTGCAGGTGACCGGCCGCTGAGAACCTCTCTGCCCGGCGCGCATGACCGGTCGCTCACGTCGGGTGCTGGTTCTGCGGGCCGCGGCCTACGATGGTGAGCGCCATGGACGACCACTCCCCTGCCCTTGTCGCCACCGACCTCTCCCTCAGCTACGGCTCCGTCCGCGCGCTGGACGGGCTCACCCTGACCGCAGAGCGCGGTGCCGTGACCGCGCTGCTGGGAAGCAACGGTGCCGGTAAGACCACCGCCATCTCCTGCGCCACGGGCCTGCTGCGCCCTGACAGCGGCAGCGTGCGGGTGCTGGGTGTCGACCCCTGGCGCTCCAGCCCGGAGCATCGCGCCCGGGTGGGGGTGATGATCCAGGACGGCGGGCTCGCCTCGGGTGCCGGGGCGATGCAGCTGCTGCGCTACGGCGCGGCCCTCCACGCCGCACCGTTGGACGTCGAGGAGGTGGCCGAGCATCTGGGCATCGACACCTTCGCGCGCACCCTGGTGCGGCGTCTCTCCGGCGGCCAGCGTCAGCGCCTGGCCCTCGCGCTCGCCATCATCGGCCGCCCGGACCTGGTCTTCCTGGACGAGCCCACCGCAGGGATGGACCCGTCGATCCGCCGCCGGGTGCGCGAGCTGATCCGTGGGCTCGCCCGCACCGGCACCGCCGTCGTGCTCACCACCCACCTGATGGATGACGTGGTGGGCCTCGCCGACGCGGTCCGGGTGATCTCCCGCGGCCAGGTCCTCGCCTCCGGCTCCGTCCAGGACGTGATCAACGACCACCGCTCGGCCGACGGTGCCATGGTCGTGCAGGCCACCGCCTCGGGCGTCGACCCTCAGGTGGCACCCGCGCTCGAAGCCGATCTGCGCACAGCCGCCGCACGCCATGGCGTGCGGCTGGAAGTGACCTCGGGCGGCGCGGCTGATCTGGAATCCGTGCTGCTGGATCTGATGGATGAAGAGCACGCGGCCGAGGAGCACGCGGCTCAGCAGCACGACGCCGAGGACCACAGCGTCGAGAGCCACCGGGTCGAGGACCTCAGCGCCGGACAGCCCGATCCCGAGATGCCTGAACCCGCGGCACGCCTCTCCACCTCCCGAGAGGAACACCGATGACCAACCCCACCTCTCCTGCGCCCGCCTCCCCTGCACCAGTGCGGCCGGAGCGGAGCCCCCGTCCTGCGCCCGCGCTGCGTCGGATCCTCTCCCACGCCGGGCTCGAGGCCAGGGTTCTGCTCTCCAACGGGGAGCAGCTCACCGTTGCCGTCGCGCTGCCGGCGATGGTGCTGATCGGGCTATGGCTGCTGCCGCTGGGCAGGCTCGAGGGCGTCGCCGCGGTCGACACCGCCGTCGCCGCGACCTTCGCCACGGCGCTGATCTCCACCTCCTTCACCTCGCAGGCCATCCTCACCGGCTTCGACCGCCGCAACGGCGTGCTGCGCTGGGTGGCGACCACACCGCTGGGACGCGGCGGGTACCTGGCCGGCAAGATCCTCGCGACACTGACCACCCATGTCCTCCAGGTGATCGTCCTCGGGCTGATCGCGCTGATCATCGGTTGGCGGCCCGAGCTGTCGGGGCTGCTCGGGCTGATCCCGGTGTGGCTCGTGGGCACCGTCGCCTTCGGTTCGCTGGGCATGCTGATCGCTGGCACGCTGCGCACCGAGGCGGTGCTGGCCGTCTCGAACCTGGTGTTCGTGCTGATGATCGCGGCCGGCGGCGTCGCCTTCCCCACCGCCGCCTATCCGCGGATCCTGGGAGGCCTGGTCGATCTGCTGCCCTCCGGTGCACTCGGTGAGCTGATGCGCGCATGTCTGGCCTCCGGACCGTTCTCCGTCGGCTCCGTCGTGGTGCTGCTGGTCTGGGCCGTCGGCGGGGTGCTCGCCGTCATGCGCTGGTTCCGCTGGACGGACAGCTGAGCGGCTGCAGAGCAACAGCAGAGCGGCTGCGGGACGCCCAGGATGCGTCGTCGGTCGCATCCGTCCGCTGCGCCCAGCGTTCTCACCGCGGCAGAATCTAGACTCGGAGCATGTCCAGTCCCGTCGCAGCCGCGCCGCGCGCCCCTGAGCGCTACCGGCGCCTGACCACCCTGCCCGATCCCCGCCTGCCCTCCTGGGGCCCGCAGCGCCGTGCCCGGGTGGCCGCGGTGGTGTTCTGGGGGAACCTGCTCTCGCAGATCGGGATCATCCTCTCGGGCGCCGCCGTACGGCTGACCGGCAGCGGGCTGGGATGCTCCACCTGGCCGAACTGCGAGCCAGGGCAGTTCACACCGGTGCTCACCATGGAGGCGGGCATCCACCCCTTCGTGGAATTCGGCAACCGTTCGCTGACCGGGGTGCTGACCGTGTTCGCGGTCGCACTGCTGCTGGTGAGCTGGCGCTGGCTCGGGCACAAGGGCACCGGCTTCCGCCGCCTGGCCTGCGTCCCCCTGATCGGCACCGCTGTGCAGGCGATCGTCGGCATGGTCGTGGTGTTCGCGGATCTACACCCGGGCATCGTCAGCCCCCACTTCCTGCTCTCCCCAGTGCTGGCCGCGGTCTCGATGGTGCTGCTGGTGCGCCTCTATGACGGCGACGGTGCGATCCGGCGGGCAGTCCCGGTGCGTGCTCTCCAAGTCTTCGTACCCCTCGCGGTGGTGGGCTTCGTAGTGCTGGTCCTGGGCACGATCGTCACCGGCACCGGACCTCATTCCGGGGACGCCGGAGACGTCACCCGGATTGCGCTGAACCCCATGATCGCCTCCCGGATCCACGCCCTGTCGGTCTATGCGTTCTGCGCCCTGCTCGCAGTCCTGCTGGTCGTGCTCCACCGATCCGCGGCGCGGCGTGAGGCGATCGTCGCGGCCTGGTGGCTGGTGGTCCTGACCGTGGTCCAGGGCATCATCGGCTATGTCCAGTACTTCCTCGGCCTTCCGGAGCTGATCGTGTTCCTCCACCTGATCGGTGCGGCGCTGTTCGGCGCCGGGATCGCATGGGTGGGAGCCCGCCTGGTCACCTGGCAGGAACCGCACCCGGCTGCAGCTGCAGCCGGCGACTCACCCCTCAGCACGGAGGCATGATGATCCTCGGCAAGCGCCGCCGCAGCTCCACGCAGGAGCTGCCGACCCTGGCCCAGGCCCGGCCGGCCGGAGAGTTCGTCGCCTCGGTGCTCTCGCACCTGCGCGACGTCGTGGACGTCGGCTGGAACCTCCTGGAAGTGGATGCCGAAGCCCATCGCATGATCCGCGAGGCCGGCGCGACCAGCTGCTACATCGAGTACCACCCGGTCTTCGGGGCCTCCCCGTTCGGGCACGCGATCTGCACCTCCGTCAACGACGGGGTGTTGCACGGCCGTCCCTACGACCGGCTCCTGGAAGATGGTGATCTGCTCTCCCTGGACTTCGCCGTCGAGGTCGAGGGCTGGGTCGCGGACTCCTGCCTCTCGATCATCGTGGGCACACCGCGCGAAGAGGACCTCCAGCTGATCCGCGACACCGAGCGGGTGATGTGGGCCGGCATCGACCAGGTCACCGCCGGGAACAGCGTGGGCGACATCGGCCATGCGGTGATGAACGAGGCCCACGCGCTCGGATACACCATCAATGAGCGCTTCGGCGGTCATGGGGTGGGGCGCACCATGCATGAGGCACCCTTCGTGCCCAATCACGGCACCCCCGGCGGTGGCCCCACGCTGGTGGCAGGACAGCTGATCACGGTCGAGCCGTTCCTGGTGCCCACCACCTCGGAGCTCAAGGTCGACGAGCGAGATGGCTGGACGCAGCTCTCGGCCGACGGCTCCCGCGGGGCCCATGCCGAGCACACCCTGCAGGTCACCACCGGCGCACCGATCATCCTCACCGCCCGGCCCGACGACCCCTCCCCGCGCAGCTCACTGGGCTGAGACGGAGCGCCGGCCCACGCGTGGGTGAAGGTGCAGCCCCGCGGCTCAGCTCCCCTGCAGGAGAGAGCGGATGCTCGCTGCGATGCCCGCGGCATCCAGGCCCTGAGCCGCGAGGATCGCATCGCGTTTCCCATGCGGGATGAACTCCAGGTCGACGCCAAGGCTGCGCAGGACCGGTCCGGGCGCGGAGAGCGTGGCACGCCGGGCGAGCCGCGTACCGAGGGCCGCACCGATCCCGTGCTCGGCCAGGCCGTCCTCGAGCGTGACGACCGCGCGCGCGGTCGCGGCGAGGTCCAGCAGCTCCTCCCCCAGCGGCAGTGACTGCACCGGGTCGAGGACCACGAGGTTCAGCTCTGGATGCGCCGCAGCGAGCTCTGCGGCGGCCTCGACGGCGCGGCCAGCCAGAGCACCGATGGAGACCAGCAGGATGTCGACGGGTGCGTGCGCGTCACCGGCGAGCACCTCCCCGGCAGGCAGCTGCGCGAGAGCCGGCAGCTCCGGCGGGCAGGCTCCCTTGGGGAAGCGCACCAGGGACGGGCCGAGGGTCCCGAGAGCGGCGGGGACCGCGGCATCGAGACGAACTCCGTCCCGGGGCGCCCACAGCGAGAGACCGGGCACCTTCGTCGCCAGGGCGAGGTCCCAGATCCCGTGATGGCTGGGCCCGTCATCGCCGGTGACACCGGCCCGGTCCAAGGTGATCGTGACGTCTTCGCCGTGCAGGGCGACATCGAGCAGCAGCTGGTCGATCGCCCGGTTCAGGAAGGTCGCGTAGAGGGAGACCACGGGTTTGCGGCCGCCGGCGGAGAGTCCGGCGGCCGTGTCGAGCGCGAGCTGCTCGGCGATCCCGACATCGAGCACGCGCCCCGGCAGCTCCTGCTGCATCGGGGTGAGGCCCACGGGGTCGATCATCGCGGCGCTGATCGCGACCACGCGCTCATCGGCGCGGGCGGCATCGAGCATCGCGGCGCCGAACCGGGAGGTCCAGGTCTCCGTCGGCGCTCCCGGTGCGGCCTGCTCCTGGATGGTGAAGGGACTGGTGGCATGCCAATGGTCCACGGTGTCCGATTCCGCGCGAGCGAAGCCGGCACCCTTCCGGGTCAGGACGTGGACGAGCACCCCGGAGCTCGTGGGATCCTCCGCGGCACGTCGAGCTGCGGTCAGGGCGTCGGCGAGGGCGGTGAGGTCATGGCCGTCGACCGGTCCGAGATAGGTCAGCCCGAGCGAGGTGAAGAGATCCTCTCCGGCACCGATCCGGCCGGCGCGGAGCTCGGCGAGATGCTCGGCGATCCCGCCCACGGTGGGGGCATAGGAGCGGGTGTTGTCGTTGAGCACCACGACAGTGCGCGAGCCCTGATCGGAGGCGAGCAGGTTGAGGGCCTCCAGGCCCACCCCTCCGGTGAGAGCGCCGTCCCCGATGACTGCGACCGCGGCCCCGTCGGCCCCGGCGAGCCGGTGGGCGCGATCCAGTCCGTGGGCCCAGGCGATGGATCCCGAGGCGTGGGAGTTCTCCACCAGATCGTGGACCGACTCCGCGCGGTCCGGGTAGCCCGCGATGCCGCCCGCGGTGCGCAGCCCCGGCAGATCGGCGCGCCCGGTGAGCATCTTGTGCACATAGGCCTGATGACCGGTGTCGAAGACGATCGGCTCGTCCGGGGAACGGAACTCGCGGTGCAGGGCGATCGTCAGCTCGACCACGCCGAGGTTCGGTCCCAGGTGGCCTCCGCTGCGCGAGCAGATCTCCAGCAGACGCCGACGCAGAGTGCGTGCCAGCCCCGGCAGCTGTGCGGCGTCGAGCGCCCGCAGCGCCTCGGGGCCGCCCGGAATTGGAACCTCTGACGGTGGGGTGGAAGCATCCGCAGCCGGTGCCGACGGGGTCACTGCAGCTCGCCCGCGGTGCGGGGTGGCGGAACGGTGCTCAATGGTGGACACGCGTGGTCCTCCCTCAGGGACGGGGCCGGAACTCGGCCAGCCTATGTCCTCGTGACCTGTGGTGACGCTCGAGGTGATCACATCTGTGCACATCTTCACCGGTGATTCACGGGTCCCGCCCTCGGTGTGCATCGCGGTGCAGAGGGGCCGAGCAATGGTGCACTCGGGCACTCGCCCGCGCCGCATATCGGCGCTCAGGACTCAGGACTCAGGACCCAGGACCCAGGCTTCAGGCTTCAGGGGTCCGGACTCCCGACTCAGGACGCGCCATGACGCGACGACGCCCCGACCCTTCAGGGCCGGGGCGTCGTATGGCGCCGATCAGGCGGCGGCTGCGCGCAACACGTCAGTCAGGCTCTACTGCCTGCCTGGCTTCCTGCCGCTCGTTCCTCGCAGCACGTCAGTCAGGCTCTACCGTCTGCCTGGCTTCCTGCCGCTCGTTCCTCGCAGCACGTCAGTCAGGCTGCGACCAGCGAGCGGAGCACGTACTGCAGGATGCCGCCGTTGCGGAAGTACTCCGCCTCACCGGGGGTGTCGATGCGCACGGGCGCGTCGAACTCCACCGAGGAGCCGTCTTCCTTCACAGCGACGACCTTGACCGTCTTCGGGATGGAGCCGTCGTTCAGAGCGGTCACGCCGGTGAACGAGAACGTCTCCGTGCCGTCGATCCCGAGGGACTCGGCGTTCTCCCCCACGGGGTACTGCAGGGGAAGCACGCCCATGCCGATGAGGTTCGAGCGGTGGATCCGCTCGAAGCTCTCCGCGATGACGACCTCGACGCCGAGGAGCTTGGTGCCCTTGGCCGCCCAGTCACGGGAGGAACCGGTGCCGTACTCCTTGCCGGCGAGGACCACCAGCGGGATGTCCTGCTCGGCGTAGGCCTGGGCCGCGTCGTAGATGAACTCCTGCTCACCGGTCAGCAGGTTCTTGGTGTACCCGCCCTCGACGCCGTCGAGCAGCTGGTTCTTGATGCGGATGTTCGCGAAGGTGCCGCGGATCATCACCTCGTGGTTTCCTCGGCGCGAGCCGTAGGAGTTGAAGTCCTTGCGGGCAACTCCGTGCTCCTGGAGGTAGTGACCAGCCGGGGAGTCCAGCTTGATCGCACCGGCGGGCGAGATGTGGTCAGTGGTGGTCGAGTCGCCGACCTTGACCAGCACCCGCGCACCGGAGACGTCGGAGACGGGCTCCGGCGTCGCCGACATTCCCTCGAAGTACGGGGGCTTGCGCACGTAGGTCGACTCGTCATCCCACTCGAAGGTCGCACCCTCGGGAGTGTCGAGGTTGCGCCAGCGCTCGTCGCCGATGAAGACGTCCTTGTAGTCCTCGGTGAACATCTCCTGGGAGATGGACTCCGCGATGACCTTCTCGACCTCGGTGGGGTTCGGCCAGATGTCGCGCAGGAAGACGTCCGCGCCGTCCTTGTCCTGCCCCAGTGGGTCGTTCTCGAAGTCGAAGTCCATCGTGCCCGCGAGCGCGTAGGCGATGACCAGCGGCGGGGAGGCCAGGTAGTTCATCTTGACGTCGGGGTTGATGCGGCCCTCGAAGTTGCGGTTGCCCGAGAGCACCGCGGTGACCGCGAGATCCTTCTCCGCGATCGCGTCGGAGATCTCCGAGTCCAGCGGGCCGGAGTTGCCGATGCAGGTGGTGCAGCCGTAGCCGACCAGGTGGAAGCCGAGCGACTCCAGGGCGGGCCAGAGCCCAGCCTTGGTGTAGTAGTTCGTGACGACCTGGGACCCGGGGGCCATGGAGGTCTTCACCCAGGGCTTCGCGACCAGTCCGCGATCCACCGCGTTCTGCGCGAGCAGGCCCGCCGCCATCATCACCGAGGGGTTCGAGGTGTTGGTGCAGGACGTGATCGAGGCGATCGAGACGATGCCGTGATCGATCGAGAAGTCCCGACCGCTGACCTGCACCGGATTCGATGCCCGGCCGGTGACGTGCTGGTGCTCGGGAGCCGAGCCGCCGGAGTCGTTGTCCGAACCCTGGCTGGCGGGATCCGAGGCGGGGAAGGTGCCAGCGGTGTCCGCGCCGTTCTCGGAGGCCTCGTGGTCACGCGCGTAGGACGGGAGCACCTCGCGGAAGGACTCCTTGGCCTCGGTCAGCACGATGCGGTCCTGCGGACGCTTCGGGCCGGCGATCGAGGGCACCACGGTGGACAGGTCCAGCTCGAGGTACTCGGAGTACACGACCTCCTTGGAGGCGTCGTGCCACAGGCCCTGGCGCTTGGCGTAGGCCTCGACCAGCGCGAGCTGCTCCTCGGTGCGGCCGGTGAGACGCATGTAGTCGACGGTCACCTCGTCGATCGGGAAGATCGCACAGGTGGAGCCGAACTCGGGGCTCATGTTGCCGATAGTCGCGCGGTTGGCGAGCGGCACCTGGGTGACGCCCTCGCCGTAGAACTCGACGAACTTGCCCACCACGCCGTGCTCGCGGAGCATCTCGGTGATCGTGAGCACCACGTCGGTGGCGGTCGCGGCCGGCGGGATCTCGCCGGTGAGCTTGAAGCCCACCACGCGCGGGATCAGCATGGAGACCGGCTGGCCGAGCATCGCGGCCTCGGCCTCGATGCCGCCGACGCCCCAGCCGAGCACGCCCAGGCCGTTGACCATGGTGGTGTGGGAGTCGGTGCCGACGCAGGAGTCCGGGTAGGCGCGCAGGGCGCCGCCCACCTCACGGGTCATGACCGTGCGGGCCAGGTACTCGATATTGACCTGGTGGACGATGCCGGTGCCCGGGGGGACGACCTTGAAGTCGTCGAAGGCCGTCTGGCCCCAGCGCAGGAACTGATAGCGCTCACGGTTGCGCTCGTACTCGAGCTCCATGTTCTTCTCGAGCGCGTCCAGGCGACCGGCCACGTCGATCATCACCGAGTGGTCGATGACCATCTCGGCCGGGGCGAGCGGGTTGATCTTCTCGGGATCGCCGCCGAGATCCTGCATGGCCTCGCGCATGGTGGCGAGATCGACGACGCAGGGCACGCCGGTGAAGTCCTGCATGATCACGCGGGCCGGGGTGAACTGGATCTCGACCGACGGATCGGCAGAGGGCTCCCAGCCCGCCAGGGCGCGCACGTGGTCGGCGGTGATGTTCGCCCCGTCCTCGGTGCGCAACAGGTTCTCGAGCAGGATCTTGAGGCTGTAGGGAAGCTTGTCGGCGCCCTCCACGGCGTCGAGCGCGAAGATCTCGTAGTCGGTGCCGCCGACGCTGAGATCCTGTTTCGCGGCGAATGAGTCGACAGTGCTCATCAGGCGAACTCCTTTGGTGTGGGGTTGACCCCTCCATCGTAGGCGCGCAATCCGCGACAGGCGGACGAACGCTCACCTCGCGATGAACCGCTGCTCATGCAGGTCGACCGAGGGGACGCCGGCTCGATCCGGCATATATCTTGAAGTCAAGATAAATAGTACCATGTCAGGCACCCTCGACCTGACACCTCGTCAGCTGATCTGCAGGTGTGTCGAAGCTCGCCGTCTCGGCGGGCGCCCTGGTGCGACGGCCCTGGTGCGACGGCCCTGGCGCGGCCGAGCGACGCCGCCCCGTCCCTTCAGGCCGAGACTCGCTCCAGCACCGCGACCGACTCGATGTGGTGGGTATGCGGGAACAGGTCGAAGGCACGCAGGTCCGCGATCTGCCACCCCTTCTTCTCGATCGCTGCGAGGTCCCGGGCGAGCGTGGAGGGCTCGCAGGAGACGTAGACGATCCGCTGGCGGACGGCGGCTGCCAGGAGGTCCATCAGCTCGGTGCCTGCACCGCTGCGCGGCGGGTCCAGCACCACCGTGTCGACGCCGCCACGGCGGGCACGGACCCAGTCCGTCACGTCCGCGGTCGCGGTCGAGACCTGGGGAAGATCCTCGAGGTTCTCGGCGGCGAGCTGCGAGGCGCGCCGGTTCCCCTCGACGGAGACGACCGAACCGTCGTCCCCGACCTGCCGCGCTGCGACTGCGGAGAAGACCCCCACTCCGCCGTACAGATCCCAGGCGCTGCCGCCGTGCGGTGCGCGCAGCGTCGATTCGACGACCTCGCTCAGGAGCTCCGCGGCGCGTCGGTGCGACTGCCAGAAGCCCGTCGCGCTGACGGCGAACATGCGCTCCCCGAGGCGTTCATGGACCAGTCCGTCCCCGCGCAGCGGGACCAGGCCGCGCCCGGTGCGGACAGAGACGTCAGCATCCCCCCAGGTCTCCGGGATGACCACTGCGCTCGGGTCGAGCTCCCGCCCGATCAGCACCACGGAGGCAGGACCGGCCGACGGAGCGACCGCATCGATCGCCTCGGTCCCCTCGGGGGCGGTCCACTCCCCCAGCTGCAGGTCACGAATGGCCTGGGCCGAGAGGGGATCCGCGCCCACCGGACGAACCTCATGAGAACGCCAGCCGCGCATGCCCACCCGGCCATCGGCATCGACCGCATAGCGCACGCGTGTGCGCCAGGCCAGCCCTTCGGCGTCGTGCGGCGCCGGCTCGACCTGCACCTGCTCGATCGGGAAGCTCGTCACCCCGGCGCGGCGGAGCAGCTCCTGCATTACCTCGGTGGCGATCCGGCGCTGGGCGGGCAGTGCGATGTGCGCCCACTCGGCACCTCCCACGCCGTCGATGCCGGCCTCCTCCCAGACCGACGGTGCACGGTCCGGGCCTGCCTCGAGCACGTCGAGCGCCTCGGCGCGCCAGAAACGTGCGTTCGCGCGCTCCTCGGGGTCTTCGAGCAGTCGGGCGGTCACGGTCTCGCCCGGGGTCGTGCCGCGGACGAACACGACCCGTCCCTCATGGCGTGCCACGAAGGTGCCGCCGGCTGCGGGCGGGCCGACAGTGAGGGTCAGGAGGCGCCCGCCGAGGGCGGAGCTGCTCGGCGCGGTTTCGGCATCGGAGGTCATCGGACCACTCTCTTCCCGTCCGCGCGGGGAACGACGCGGACCGTGGCTGCTCGATCTATGGGGAGGTCCCGCGCAGACCTGCGGTCGGGTGCGGGGAACCGTCCGCCCATTGTCTCATCCAGTGGACGGTCCTGGCGCCCGGCCCGATGGCGTTCCTGCGTGCCCGACCCGATGACGCTCCTGCGCACACGGCCCGAGCAGGTGCTCAACGTCGCTCGCGACGCGCCAGCAGTCCGCGATGCATGAGCCACACCAGATACGCGATCACGGCGAAGGCGGGCAGGCCCATGGCGATCTTGGCGGCGCCGAGGGCGGCGACCTGATCCGTCAGCAGCAGCGGGAGCTGCACGGCCAGCTTCGCGGCGTAGAGCCCGACGAAGAGCAACGTGGCCCTGGTGTAGACACGGCGTGCGTCAGGGTCCTCGGTCCAGTCCTTCACCCGAGGATCGAGCAGGCCGACGAAGATTCCCACCAGCGGTCGCCGCAGCGCCAGAGTGGTCAGCAGCACCACCAGGGCGACGGCGTTGGTGACGATACCGGGCCAGTAGAAGTCAGAGCCTTCGCCGGAGCGGATCGCGAGCACGGCGCCGAGTGCCACCCCGAGCAGGCCGCCGAGCACCGTGGACGGGCTCTGTCGCTGCACGATCCGGGCGATCAGCAGTCCCAGCACCACGATGACCGCAGCCACGGCCGCGACCATGACCGAGCGCGTGACCACGAACAGCACCACGAAGAGCAGCGTGGGCAGCACCGACTCGACGATGCCGCGGGGGCCGCCGATGGCGTCGGAGACGGAGAACTCCTCATCCCGCAGCACGGCACCCAGCCCGCTGCGGGACGTCGGCTCGTGCTCCTCGGCGGCTGGGCCCGTGCCCGCCTCTGGACCGATGCCGGGGCCTCCGGCTGCGGGACCCTGGCGCTCAGGGCCTCGGGCCGCCGGCGCCGGGCGCTCGGCGCCTCGCGGCTCCGGCCCCTGGGTCTCGGGTGCTTCGTGCTCGGGGCCGTGGGTCTCGGGGCCAGAGCCGGAGCCGGGCACCGCGGGACTCACCCGACCTCCGTGATCTCTGGGCCCCGTGCCAGCGGGTCCAGCGGTGCGGCACCGACCTGGCTCAGGCCCGGCCGCTCCCCGGGCAGATGCAGCGGGATCAGCTCCTGCGGAGCCATCGCCTCGGACCCGCGCACCACCACCAGGCGGGAGATGAGGGTCTCGAAACGGCGTGACTGCTCCTTGTCGCCCAGCGCCTTGCCTGTGAGGATCGCCCGGACGAACCAGCGCGGTCCGTCGATGCCGATGAATCGCGCCGGCCGGTATCCCGTGCGCCCATCGGTCCGCTTCACGGGCAGCCGGGTGATCAGCTCGGTGCCGAAGGCTCCGGGCCGGGTCTCCGCGGTCCCTCCCTGCTTGACCACGGAGTCGCGCAGCGAGGAGCGCACGTCCTCCCACAGACCGCGGGTCTTGGGCGCAGCGAAGGCCTGGACCTGCAGGGACGAGCCGGCGATCACCAGATTCGCCCCGGTGACCGAGCCGCTGCGCTGATCGACCTCCATCCTCAGCTCCATGCCGTCGATGGCCGGGACGCGTAGTGCTCCGAGGTCGATCCGCTCTTCCGCGGGTGCCTCGGACTCGTCATAGGGGCCGTCTTCGAGGTGCTCTCCGCGAGGGGCGGCGGAGTCGCTGTCGCCGTCGCGGCCCTCTGCCCGCTCGGTGCCCTCATCGTTCTCGGCGTCCTCGGCATCGGGCCGGTCGGTCGCCTTCTGCGAGATCCCCGAATCCTGGGAGTCGTGCGCATCCAGGCCGTCGATCTCCTCGACCTTCTGCTGCTTCTTGCGAGAGAACAGTCCCATGATCATCCCTCCGTGGTCTCGTCGGCGGTCACGGCCGCCGTGGCGGTCGCAGCCGCCGTCATCGGCTCAGCTGTCGCGGCGGCTCCGAAACCGCCGCTGGAGCCGAAGCCGCCCTGCGCCCGGTCGGTCTCCTCGAGGTCCGCGACCTCCTGCAGCACCGGGGCGATGAAGGGCACCACCACCAGCTGGGCGATGCGGTCTCCGACATGGAGGGCGAACGGCTCCGTCGGATCGGTGTTGTGCAGCGAGACCTTGACGGGACCTCGGTAGCCGGCATCCACGATACCGGGGCCGTTCAGGACGGTGATCCCGTGGCGCGCCGCGAGGCCGGAGCGGGGGCAGACCATGCCCACGGTGCCGGGCGGCAGCGCGAGCGCGAGGCCCGTGTCCACCAGGGCCCGGCCACCGGCGGGGATCACGAGGTCCTCCGCACTGGCGAGGTCCAGCCCAGCATCGTCGGCATGAGCGCGATGCGGCAGCGCCGTCGCGCCGCTGCGGCGGATGCGCAGGACGGGGTCTCCGGCCGCAGGTGCGGCCGTCGCATCGTGAGACGAGGAATCAGCGTGATCGACAGACATGGGCACAGGGTATGCCGTGGCGACACCCTGCTCCCAGCGAGCTCGGAGCCTCACAGGGCGGGCCGTGGACGTCCAGGTGCTGCGTGAGACCATGGCGGCATGTCCGCAGCAGCCGATCGCCCCGCTGATCACACCTCCCCCGTCCCGGCGGCCGCCGGCCCCGCCGCCTCCGACGAGAGCACCGCCCTGTTCCGTGAGCACCTCTTCCCCGGCCCCACGGTCTGGGTGGTCGCGGTCGCCATCGGAGCCGCGCTCGGCCTGATCCTGGTCCCGCTGAACCTCACGGTCGCGATCGTGTTCTCCTCCGTGTGCATCCTCGCCCTGCTGGTGCTGGTCCACCAGTACTCCCCCGTGCTCGAGGTGGCGAACGGCCGCTTCCGCCTGGGCCGCGCGCAGATCGGGGTCGAGCTGCTCGGCGATCCCACGCCGCTCCAGGGAGAGGACTGGGCTCGCACGATCGGACAGGGCTTCGAGCCACTGGCCCATCACTGCATCCGTGGGTGGACCCGCTCCGGGCTCCGGGTCGAGGTGCTCGACCCCGAGGATCCGATCACGGCCTGGGTCGCCTCGACCCGCCGTCCCGAGGACCTGGCCCTCGCGCTGAGGACCGCGAAGCAGCTGAAGGCGCGCGAGGGCCGCTGAGCGCTCCGCGATGTGCCATCCGCGGTGCACCACCGCGTAGAACGACGACGGCGCCACCTCCCGGTCGGGAGGTGGCGCCGTCGTCGTCATGGGACGAGCAGGATCACGCCGCGGCGCACTCCTTGCAGATGATGAGAGTGCCCTCGACGTGGTCGATCTGGCTGCGGTGCTTCACCAGGAAGCAGCTCGCACAGGTGAATTCGTCCGCCTGGCGGGGCAGCACCCGCACGGAGAGCTCCTCGCCCGAGAGATCGGCACCGGGGAGCTCATAGGAGTCGGCGGCGTCCGCCTCATCCTCATCGACGGTGGGGGTCGCCGCTTCGTTCCGACGACCCTTCAGCTCCTCGATGGAGTCGTCATTCGATTCGTCGTCGTTCTTGCGCGGGGCGTCGTAATCAGTGGCCATCTACGGTCCGTTCCTGGTTGTCATCGGGGTTCATCCGACCTGGGTGGCTGGGGCAGTTCCGCGCCGGTGAGTCCTCGCGGGCCACTTCTTGTCGGCCCGGGTCTCAACGCTGAATGCGGCGGCATTATTGCAGAGCGGCCTGCGACTCACAACACGGCGTCCACCGCAGACCGCAACACGCCGACGTCCGCACCCCCGGGAACCGGCACCGCAGGGCCGTGCACGATATGGTCACGGCCTAGACTTCTGCATGCAAGCGACCAGGCTCCGACGGAGAGGACGACGATGCGCGAGCTCGAACTCGACGGGATCCATGACGACGGGGAACATCTGCTCCTGGTCGACTCCGACGGCGAGCGATACACGCTGCGCATCGATCGGGCGCTCAGGGCGGCGGTCCGTTCGGACCGCCCGGCCCTGAACATGATCCAGGCCGCGGACTCCGCCCCCGTCCGACCGCGCGAGATCCAGGCGATGCTCCGTTCCGGCCGCAGCGCCGAGGACATCGCCGACGCCTCCGAGATCCCGCTCGAGCGGGTGCGCCGCTACGAAGGCCCGGTGCTCGCCGAGCGCGAGTGGACCGCCTCCCGCGCACGCACCTTCCCCGTCGGCCGCGGAGGTCCTGCACTGCAGGACGTCGTCGCCGAGCGGCTCGCCGCCCGGGAGGCGACCGGGGAGACCGCCTGGGACGCCTGGCGGCGCCAGGACGGCACCTGGACGCTCGAGCTGACCTTCTCCGCCGGTGGACGCACCCGGCAGGCGCACTGGGTCGCCGACATCGACAACCGCACCGTCTCGCCGGTGGACGATGAGGCGCGCTGGATCAGCGACGAGGACGCACCCTCCGAGCCGTCGCGCGGCCGGGGACGGCTCCAGGCCGTCAAGAGCGCGGTCTACGACCTCGAGGCGGACGGATCCCTCGAGGGCAGCCCGGCGGCGCCCTCGCGCGCCCGCAGCTGGAATGCACGCCGCCCCGTCGCCGAGGACCATCCCTCGCTCGTCGATCACGCCTCCGTGATCGACGACCAGGAGCTCGACGCCCTCAACGCACGTCGCGGCCTGCGCTCCGTGCCGCGACCTGACGATTCCGCGACCGTCTGGTCCGGGCTCGACGAGGACTCCCAGCCCGAGCCGTCCGAGACGGAGACGTCCGTGCTCCAGGCGCCCGAGACGGACCTCACAGCCCAGTCCGTCGAGTCGGGACACGCCGACGACGACGCCGACCTCGAGGCGCTGGAGGAGCACTCCACCCAGAGCGATCACGAGGACGACCTCACCGCGACCCCGGAGTCCGACGGCACCGACGAGGACCAGGGCGACCTGGATCCTGAGGCAGGGCACACTGCCGACACGGCCGAAGACGAGATCCAGTACCAGGACACGATCGATCTCACCCCGCTGCCCGGATTCGACGCCGTCGGTACGGTGATCCCCGGCGCCGCGGGCGCGGAACCGGCGGAGAGTTCAGAGGGCTCAGGTAGCTCAGCGAGCTCAGCGAGCTCAGCGAGCTCAGCGAGCTCAGAGAAGCCTGCGGGAGACGCCGCGGGCACGCCATCGAAGAGCACGAAGAAGCCGCGACCGAAGAGCAAGCGCGCCTCGATGCCGAGCTGGGACGAGATCGTCTTCGGGTCGAACGGCTCGAAGCAGGACTGAGCCCGAACAGGGCTGGGCCTGAGCTGGAGGGGTTGCTCAGACCTCGGTGTGCAGCAGCGGCACCCAGGACTCGGCCGCGGTGAGCGATCCGTGCACGCCGACCATCTGCCGTGCGGAGTCCGGTCGCCGGGAGAAGTCGTCGACGCTCCAGCGTCCCCGGGACAGCACCAGCACATCCGGGACGCGGCCCGCGACCCGCTCGGTCACCTCAGCTCCGGCCGGTCCCAGCAGGGCGCTGGCGAGGATGTCCTCGCGCGGCAGCACCAGGGCCCGCTCCCCCAGCAGCGTTGCGAGCTGAGCCGCGAGCTCCTCAGCCGCACCGTCGCCGCGGACCGCATGCAGCGCCAGCGCGCGGGCCTCGCCTGAGACCTCATGGATGAGGCGCAGGATCTGCGGGTGGTCCGCGAGGTCCGTGGTGAGCTCAGGTGACGTGTCGACCATGCCGTGGTCTGCGGTGAGGTGGATCCGGGTGCCGCGAGGCAGTCGCCGCAGCAGCGTCCCGATCAGGGAGTCCACCTCGGCCAGCGCGTCACGCCACTGCATGGAGTCGACCCCGTGGCGATGTCCGGCGTGGTCGACGTCATCGACATGGAGATGCACCAGCCCGTCGGCGCCAGCGCGACGCAGGGCGGCACGGACGACGTCGACACGGTCGGTGCGCCCGTGGCCGAGGAACTCCCAGCCCCGGTAGGCCACGCCGCTCAGATGGGAGCCGGCGTGCTTGCTCGGCCCCACCTGCACCGCCCGGCGAGAGCCGGAGCCGACCAGGGTCGGCAGCGGCATCCAGGCACGCGGGTCGATCCAATTCGCTCCGCTGATCTGATTGAGGCTGCGGCCTGTCTGCGGGTCGTAGGTGAGATAGCCGAGGACCCCGTGCTCGAGCGGTGCAGCGCCGGTCTGCAGCGAGACCATGGCGCTGGAGGTGGTCGAGGGGGCCACGGTGCGGATCCGCTGGGTCTGCGCCTCCAGGCGACGCAAAGTCGGCGTGAGCGACCGGTGCTCACGCAGCAGATCTGCGCCGAGCCCGTCGAGCAGCACCACGAGGTCCCGGCCGGGCTTCGGCTTCTCGACCAGCGGGCGCAGGACATCCAGGAGGCCGGGCCGTGCGCCGCCGGTGAAGGGCGGCGGCAGCAGGTCGGCGGGCCAGTCCTCCATCGCTCCGGGTGCGTCGCGGTGGCGGGGTCCGGGACCTGTGGCACGCACGCCGGCTCAGGCCCCGACCGCGTCGATCGCGTCGATCAGCTGGTCGTGGAAGGCCAGGGCCTCCTCGACCGCGCCGGCGCCATCGGCCAGGGCGCTGACCCGCAGGGCGAGATCCGAGGGGGCGATGGTGCCGGTGTACCCATGATCCAGCTGGCAGCCGGGGTCCTCGCACACTGCCCGCTCGAGGTCCAGGCGGCGGCTGCCGTCCCAGGTGATGCCCAGGGTGATCTCGGACTCCCGGCCGGGGTTGAGCTGCCCATCGGTGTCGAAGACCTGCGAGAGGCCGGTCGCGGTGATCCGCTGCAGCCGGATCCGCTCGGTGGTGGAGACCACCTGGCTGGGGTTGAGCGCATCGGCCGGATCGTCATCGAGGTGTGTGATCAGGAGGTGCGTGGGGGTCAGCACCACGACGGTGAGGTGGCGGCGCACCTCCGGCCCGTCGAAGGTGGTCTCGGGCCGCACCAGATGGGCGACCGGAGCGCGGCCTCGCAGCGAACGCTCCAGGCTCTGGGCTGCCGCCTGTGGGAAGTACCCGGCGGTCTCGAGAGCCTTGAGTAGATCGGTGGGAAGTGCGGTGGTCATCCCGTCATTGTTCCACGCTCCGACTCGATGGGCGGCGCGGCTCAGGACCCCGGTGGGCCGGACAGCGTGCGTCGGGCCCCATCGGTGCGGTTGGGCGGGGGTGCCAGCCGTACCCGGGCACCGATCACGGTGAGGCCGTCCTGCGCCACCAGCACCGGGTACAGCTCGAGGGAGGCCACCTCGGGAAGGTCCTCCGCGAGCAGGCCGATGCGGACCACCAGATCGGCGAGCGCCTCCCGATCCGCCGGGGGCAGGCCGCGCATTCCCCGGAGCTTCACGGCCGTGGCGGGAGCGTCCACCAGCCGTGCCGCGGCGCTCTCGCTGAAGGGCGGGATCGCATAGGCGATGTCATCGAGCAGATCGGTGGCATCCCCCGCCACCGACAGCGAGACCACCGGGCCGAGAGAGGGATCCTCGACGCTGCGCACCACCATCGGCACCCCGGCGGGGGCCATCGCCTGGACCTCGAGCGGTGCGCTCGAATAGGACAGGTCACGGCGCATCGAGTCGACGGCGTGGCGCAGCTGGACCGCGTCGGGGATGTCGAGCCGCACCCCGCCGAGATCAGCGCGATGGCGCAGCACGGGGTCCGTGGACTTCAGCGCGACCGGATAGCCGATCTCCGCCGCCTGGGCGAGGGCGTCCTCGGCATCGGTGATCCGGCGGCTGCTCAGCTGGTCGATGCCGTAGGCGGCAAGCAGCGCGGTGATCTCCGCGGTGGAGAGATCCACGGCGGACGCGGCGGGCGAGGGAGTCAGCGCTTCCACCAGCTCCCGGGCCGCCGCGCGATCGATGCCCTCCCGCTGGGCCGGCTCCGCGTCATCCACCTCGGGACGCAGGGCGGCCGCGAGCATTCCTGCACCGGCGCGCACCACCGCGTAGGGGGTGGCGTGCACCGGCGGCAGCGAGAGGTCGGCGCGCACCGCCCGCTGCACCTCGGCGAAGCGGTCCTCGGAGGTTACCAGGCAGACCAGGAGCACGACCTCGGAATGACGGGCCACGATCGACATCTGCCGCAGCACCTCGGTGATGTCGGCCGTCTGCGGGTCGATCATGCCGGCGATCACCAGGTCGACCTGGCCCAGCGCCGCCATCGTGGTGAAGGCGCGCTGGATGAGGCGCGGATCCGGGGAGAGCGGGACGCTGTGGTTCTCCGCGACCACGTCGAAGCCGGCTTGACCGGCGGCCCCGCTCAGCGAGGCGCCGAGCGCGGCCGTGTTGGAGAGCAGCCCTACTCGTCGGCCGAGCGGGAGGCCCTGCCGTCCGATCGCGTCGACCACGTCGAGCAGGTGGTCCACTCCCGTTGCCTGGACCACCCCGGCCGAGTCGAGCACCTGGTCCATGGCGCGACGGGGCAGGGTCGAGGAGCGCACGTCGTGACCGGGCGGCAGGTGTGACTCGCTGCCGGGGGGACGCAGCACGATCAGCGGGGTGCTGCGCGTCAGCCGGCGCGCGATCCGGGTGAACTTGCGAGGGTTTCCCATCGATTCCAGGGCCAGCCCGATGACGCCGACCTGATCGTCGTCCTCCCAGTGCTGGAGGGTGTCGTTCAAGGAGACGTCCGCGCGGTTCCCCACGCCCACGAACTCGTGCAGGCCGATGCCTCGGGCGTCGGTGCCTGCCAGCAGCATCGCTGAGAGCGCACTGGACTGCCCGGCGAGCGCGACCGTTCCGGGCTGCGGCATCCGAGGGGCCAGCGAGAGGCTGATGGCGTCTTCCCCGGTGCGCAGGAAGCCGAGGGAGCCAGGGCCCAGCAGGCGCATGCCGTGGCGGCGGGCGCGGGCCACCAGCTCGCGCTGCAGCAGGCGGCCTTCGTCGCTGTCGGAGAATCCCTCGGTGGGGATCAGGACGCTGCGCACCCCGATCGCAGCGCATTCGTCGATCGCGTCCAGGCAGGCTTCGGGACGCAGCGCGATCACGGCGAGGTCCACGGTGCCCGGCACATCACCCACTCTGGCCCAGGTGCGGTGCCCCCTCAGCTCGAGGACATCACGGGCGATGAGGTGCACGGTGCCGCCGTAGCCCGAGTCCTCCAGCGCGGTGAGGAAGCGGCCGCCGGCGGAGTCCGCGCGGGAGGAGACGCCGATCAGCAGCACCGACTGCGGGTGCAGGAGCCGTTCCATGGCCCTCGCCTCGGCGCGGTGCTCGCGTTCCGACATCACGGCGAGAGAGCGGACGGTGGGGTCGATCCGGAAGGAGACCATCACCACGCCGTCGTCGAGCACCCGGGTGACGTCGAAGCCGGTCTCAGTGAAGACCTTGATCATCTTGGTGTTCTGCGGGAGCACCTCGGCGGTGAACTCGTTGATGCCGCGCTCGCGGGCGGCGGCCGCGAGATGCTCCAGCAGCACCGAGGCCAGGCCCGTCCCCTGCCGGGAATCGGAGACGTTGAACGCCACCTCGGCGGAGTGCGGCTCGGTGCGGTCGTAACGGCCGACGGCGACGATCTCCGCACCGACCAGCGCCACCAGGGCCACCCTGTCGGCATGGTCGACGTTCGTGAACCGTTCGAGGTCGCGGCGGGACAGCTTCGGCATCGCGGCGAAGAAGCGGAGGTACCGGGAGTGCTCCGATTGCCGTTGATGGAAGTCCTGGAGGGCGTCGGCGTCGGCCGGCAGGATCGGGCGCAGGTGTGCGGCGGAACCGTCGCGCAGGGCGATGTCCGCCTCCCAGTGAGAGGGATAGCTGGGCTCGTGCTCATCCTCGGGCCGGGCACGGCGGCGCAGTGACCGCAGGCCGTCGCGTCTTTCCGCCATGGCTGGATCCTATCGTCGAGTTGCGGGGAGTTGACGGGATTCACGTCCCTTCAGGTGACCGGCTCCCGGGATCATGGCCGGTCATGCGCCATGATGTTCTCCATGGCCCGATCACGCAGCACCAATACGCCCGCCGGTGAGGACGCGGTCGACGAGAACATCGTCGACATCGATGTCACCAGCGAGATGGAGTCGTCGTTCCTCGAGTACGCGTACTCGGTGATCTACTCCCGGGCGCTGCCCGATGCGCGCGATGGGCTCAAGCCGGTCCAGCGCCGCATCCTCTACATGATGGCCGACATGGGCCTGCGGCCCGAGAAGGGCCATGTGAAGAGCCAGCGCGTGGTGGGCGAGGTGATGGGCAAGCTCCATCCCCATGGCGACACCGCGATCTACGACGCCCTGGTGCGGATGGCGCAGAGCTTCAACATGCGCCTGCCGCTGGTGGATGGACACGGCAACTTCGGCTCCCTGGACAACGGACCTGCCGCCCCGCGATACACGGAGGCACGGCTCGCCAAGGCGGCGCTGCTGATGACGGACTCGCTCGGCGAGGACGTCGTGGACATGATCCCGAACTATGACAACCAGCTCCTCCAGCCCGAGGTGCTGCCCGCCCAGTACCCGAACCTGCTGGTGAACGGGGCCTCGGGGATCGCCGTGGGGATGGCCACGAACATGGCGCCCCACAACCTGGTGGAGACGATCGCCGCCGCCCGGCATCTGATCGATCATCCGGAGGCGGAGCTGGACGAGCTGATGCGCTTCGTGCCGGGTCCGGATCTGCCCACCGGCGGCCGGATCGTGGGGCTCGAGGGCATCCGGGATGCCTATCGCACAGGACGCGGGTCCTTCAAGATGAGGGCGACGACCCGGATCGAGAACGTCACCTCCCGCCGCAAGGGCATCGTCGTCACCGAGCTGCCCTACCAGGTGGGTCCGGAGCGGCTGGCCGAGAAGCTGCGCGATGCAGTGCAGGCCAAGCGGGTCCAGGGCATCACCGACTACCAGGACCTCACCGACCGCCACCATGGCCTGCGACTGGTGCTCACGGTGAAGTCGGGCTTCGACCCCGAGGCCGTGCTGCAGCAGCTGTACCGGTACACGCCGCTGGAGGAGTCCTTCGGCATCAACAATGTGACCCTCGTCGAGGGGCAGCCCCGCACGCTCGGCCTCAAGCAGCTGCTCGAGGTGTTCGTCGATCATCGGCTGCGGGTGGTGCGCCGCCGCACCGAGCACCGCCTGAGCAGGCACCAGGCCCGCCTGCATCTGGTCGAGGGTCTGCTGCTGGCGATCCTCGACATCGACGAAGTGATCCAGATCGTCCGGCAGAGCGATGATGCCGAGACCGCACGGACCCGCCTGATGACGGTGTTCGACCTCTCCGAGGTTCAGGCGGAGTACATCCTCGAGCTGCGGCTGCGACGGCTGACGAAGTTCTCCCAGATCGATCTCGAGGCCGAGCGCGATGACCTGCGCCGGGAGATCGAGAAGCTTGAGGAGATTCTGGGCTCGGATGCGGTGCTGCGTGCGCTGGTGTCCGACGAGCTCGCCGCGGTGGCCGCCGAGCACGGGGATTCCCGCCGCACGGTCCTGCTCGAATCGGCGGAGAAGCCGGTGATCTCGGCCGCCGGCTCCCTCGAGGTGGCGGATGAGCCGTGCCACGTGCTGCTCACCGGGACCGGACTGGTCGCGCGGGTCACCGGTGAGGGCCCGGTGCTGCGCGAGGGCGCCCGCAGCTCCCATGATGTGGTCGTCTCCCAGGTACGCACCACCACCCGCTCGAGCGTCGGCGTGGTCACCGACAGCGGCCGCGTGCTGCGGCTGTCGGTCGTGGATCTGCCCTCGCTCGCACCGACTGCCGGGGCGCCCTCGCTCGCCGGCGGGACGCGGCTTGCGGACCTCATCGACCTCGAGCGCGAGGAACGCGCGCTGGGGCTGATCCGGCTCGGCGAGGACGATCTCGCGCGGGGCGGGGCGATCGCGCTCGGGACCCGGCAGGGCGTGGTCAAGCGGGTGCAGCTCGAGTTCCCGAAGGCCGACGGCTTCGAGATCATCTCGCTGAAGGACGGTGACACCGTGGTCGGGGTCGTGGACCTCGAGGAGGACGAGGACCTGGACCTGGTCTTCATCACCGCCGAGGCGCAGCTGCTCCACTTCCCCTCCTCCGGGGTCCGGCCGCAGGGCCGCAGCGCCGGAGGTGTGGCCGGGATCAAGCTCGGCGCCGGCGACCGGGTGGTGTCCTTCGGGGTGATCGATGTGACCGCCCCGGCCGACGTGGTGACCGTCGCCGGCAGCTCCGGCACCCTCCCGCTGCTCCAGAACGGCTCGCTGAAGGTCTCCGCCCTCACCGAGTACCCGCCGAAGGGTCGGGCGACGGCTGGGATGCGCTGCCATCGCTTCCTGCGCGGCGAGGACACGCTGATCGGCGCCTGGGTGGTCCCTCACCCCGCTCGCGCCTCGTCCGAGGCGGGGCAGCCGATCGATCTGCCCGAGCCCACCGGGCGCCGGGATGGCTCCGGGACCCCGGTGGCCGTCCCGATCGCCGCGATCGGCTGAGCGGTGCAGGGCGACCGAAACCGGGACGGGGTGGCGCCCATACCTCGCGGCGACCCCCATCCCTCCCCTGCCGCGGACGGCGAGTCTCGGTCTCCTTGGGGCTCGCGTCTGGAGTCACAGGAGTCTCGTGCCTTGCGCGGGAAATTCCGCTCCTCCCGGGCCTCGCGTGTGGAGTCCCGGCATATCGCCGTCGGCGTGGCCGGCGCCCTGGTGGGTCTGGTCGTCGGACTGCTCGCCCTGCGCGGGACCGTTCCGTTGGCAGGATCGGGATCGATCGGCCAGGTCGCCGCGCTGACGGTGTTGGGCTGCGGCGCAGCGACGGCCGCCCTCACCCTCTCGACCCTCACCCGGCGCTCCCTGCCCTGGTTCGGGGGCCGGCACTGGTGGCGCCGCGGGATCGATGTCCTCGGGCTCTCCCTCGTCTTCGGGATCCTCGGCCTGTTCCTCACCGGCGCCCTGTTCGGTGTGTTCCAACAAGCCTTCCAGGGCGTCGCGCTCGATCGCCTCGCCGGCACCTTCTGGGTCGCCCTTGCGGCCGGCGCCGCCGCCTACATCACCTCCGCGGCGGCGGCCTCGCTCACCGGCCGGTCCCTGGCCACCCTGCTGGCGGCATTCCTCGTGGTCGGTGTGCTCGCCAGTGCCATGAACGCCTCGGATCCCTACTGGTGGGAGCGGTACTTCTCCGAGCTCGGCGAAGGTGACGGCCTCTCGAGCTTCACCTTCAACCTCACCCTGCTGCTGACCGGGGTGGCGCTGGTGACCGTGGCCGAGTTCCTCGCCCATGATCTGGACCGCTGGGCCCGCAGCGCCGGCGAGCCGGCCTGGCTGATCACCGCCGTGCGCTCGCTGCTGAGCGCAGTCGGAGTGCTGGTCGCCCTGGTCGCGGTGATCTCCCGGACCGTGAGCGTCTTCTGGCACGACGTGGTCGCCCAGTCGCTCGTGGTCGTCTTCGCGCTCACCCTGCTCGTGGTGCCGGTGCTGCTGCGCCGGCTGCCGGGCGCCCTGATCGCCGTCACCGCCGGGGCCTTCGCCCTGCTGGTGACCGTCACAGTGCTCTACCTGGGCGTGGACTACCTGAACATGACTGCCTTCGAGATGGGGGCGGCGGCGATCGTGTACGGCTGGCTGCTGCTGTTCATCCGCACAGTCTCGGCGGCTGCGGAGGGCACGGAGGAACGGGACTCGACCCAGGCCAGAGAGTCCAGCCGCGCGGCCGCTGCGCCGGGACGGCAACCGGCTGAGTCCTCGGATCCGCGGCCCGGTGACGTGCGACCATGACGTCATGAACTCTTCAGGCACCGATGCCCCCACCACCTCCGTCCCGCTTCCCGAAGGTGTGCGCCTCGGGCAGACCCACGGGGTCGACGTCCTGCTGATCGACACCCCTGCTGCGACGGCCGAGCTCCTCTTCGACGGCGCGCACCTGACCAGCTACGTCCCCGCCGGTGAGGCGGATCTGCTCTGGATGAGCCCGGACTCCGCCTTCGGCGAGCGGGAGGCCGTGCGCGGAGGCATCCCCCTGATCGGCCCCTGGTTCGGACCGGGCCGGGACCTGGCGATGGAGGTCAAGCACGGCTGGCTGCGCAACCTCCGCTGGGATCTCGCCTCGGCCGAGCGAGAGGGCGACGAGGTGGTGCTCACCCTCCGCACCCCCGAGGACGTCAAGGCGCTGACCGCGTCCGTCCAGTTCCGCATCGGCGCCGAGCTGTCGGTGGACCTCACCCTCACCGCCGGACCCCGGCCGCTCGATCTCGAGGCAGCGCTGCACACCTACCTCGCCGTCGGCGATGTGCGGGAGATCGAGATCCTCGGGCTCGAAGGCGCTGACTTCCTCGACAACACCCGCGGGCTGGCCCCCGACGTGCTCCCGGCCGGGCCGCTGCGGCTGACCGCCGCCACCGACCGGGTCGTCGACTCCACCGCCGTGGTGACTGTCCACGATGAGAAGTCCGGCCGCCGCATCGTCTCCGCACCGCGCGGCACCGCCAAGACTGTGGTCTGGAATCCCTGGGACACGCTGGTGACCGGCATGGCCGATATCCCCGATACGGCCTGGCCCGAGTTCGTCTGCATCGAGCCTGCCATCGCCAAGGACGGCTACGTGGCCCTCGAGCCCGGCCAGTCGCACTCCATCGGCGTCACCTACCGCATCGAGCGCTGAGCACAGCTCCGCACCGCGGAGCATCTGACCAGGACCCGGTCGCCCCTCAGAGGGCGGCCGGGTCTTCGTCGTCGTGCGAACTTTTAATCAGTTGTGCTCCACCGGAGAAGGGTGGTCAACTCTCCGTATGGAGATGCACCAGCCCCCGTTCACGACCCCGGCCAGCCCGGCCGCGTCGTCGCTCGGCCTCGCCGCATCCCTCACCCGGCCCCACGGACTCACCGTGGCTCAGCGAGCGGCCGGTGGGGGCCGCAGCACCGCCGGGCACGCCGCGCCTGTGGCCGGCTGACGGAGCGCACCGCTCCGCGCCATGCCGTGCGGCCCTGCCGCCGGCACTACTGAGAATCCCCGCTGCCCGACGCACTCGAGCAGCGGGCACTCTCCTGCGCGCTTCGAGGACAGCAGCTGTCCGCAGCGCGCAGGAGACTCGATCACACGCCACTCCGTCAGGAGCCCCCATGTCCCTTCACACCACCCTCGACACCCGCAGCCCGACCACCATCCACACGACCGACACATCGGAGAACACCACCAGCCCCATCGACACCCTCACCCGCCGCGAATCGTCCCGCGCCGACACCAGCCTGCGTCGGCTCGAGCAGGTCGCCGACGAGGACGCCGTCGACACCCTGCTGAAGGGTTTCCT